>RGYP01000150.1 GCA_010031985.1 Gammaproteobacteria bacterium | reverse complement strand
GTCAGCGGTCGTCGCGAGTGGGGCGATTTCGATGGTCGTGACAGCTTCCGTCTCGCTGCCCTATACCGCAGGAACTCCACGTGGGGCGTTCGGATGTCCGTCGGCGGCGGTCAGGCTGTACCCGGATACGCAGTGCCCGAACTATCCGACTACGGCCCAGGCGCGATAACGCGCAATTTGGCACTAAAGAAAGAGTCGGCGATCACCACCAGTCTCGACATCGATTGGCATCCCGAGGATATCGAGCTCAATGTCGGGATCTTCGACGGACAGATCAAGCGCGCACTCGGCTTGCGCTCTTCCGGAAACGAATTGGAGATCTTCAACCGCTCTGGCGTCTTGGAGTTCAAAGGGATCGAATCAACGCTTCGTTTCGTGGAAGGTCCGTGGCATGTGATTGGATCTTGGACGCTACTTGATGTCGCGCGTCGTGAGAACGGGCTGAGAAGTCGCCTGGCCTATGTTCCCAAAAATACGGGTGAACTCGCCGTCTTGTACGAAGTACCAAATACATGGCGGGCAGGAATCGAGTTCTCTTATTCAGGCTCACAAATTATCGAAGAGATGGGCCTGACTCGCGCGCCCGCTACGCTTGAGGTCAGCATGCTTCTTGCAAAGTCTTTCCGCGAGCTAACGCTTTTCGTCAATGCCATGAATCTGACCGACGTGCGCCAAACGAAGAGATTTCGATTGCTTCGCCCTGATGCGGCTCAGTCGCAAATCCCCGTGAACGAAGCGTGGGGGTCTCTGACCGGCCGCGTGGTAAACATCGGCCTGCGTCGCGAGTTCTGACCGCATCCCTGCATGTACCGTAGTCGTCGACTCGAGCAGCCTACGAGTTTTCGTCGTGGTCCTCACCCGCGCAGATGCGACTCGGGAAGTTGGCATCTCGTAACCGAGATCTCTCATCAATGCGTCGACGTGCGACGGAGCGTCGTCGTAAAGAGCATCAAGCCCTCGCGTACCGCGATCCATGTAGAGCCGCGTCGTTCCTGCAGGCGGAATATTTGGATAACGTTTATCGACAAGTGGCTTGACGACGTTGACCAGGAAAATCAGGTAATCATCTGCAGCGGGCTGTTCCTCGAGGCCCTTGTCGATGAACGAAGCGCGCATGGCATCGGGCTGTATGTCAGCAAGCGCTGCTTGGGGAAAATACTCTGCATGCCGACGATGATGAATTGCCGCACCCCGCCGCTACGGAGTAGCCGGTTCGCTACCCGATCAGTCGAACAGCATCTGGCCGTCATGCATGTATAAAACAGCGTAACGATTCCGGTCGTCGAATCCAGGTGGGAGCCAGATCTCGATGACGTTTCTGGAATCCCAATAGCACTCGGTATCCGTGCTGCTCTGGCAGTACGCGCCCACCGCCGTCTGCTTGGGGTAGTTCAGTCCGATGGCGTGGAATCCGCGAGCTGCGCCAGCGCGGAGGCGGCAGCCGGTCAGCCGCGATCTTTTGCGATCACCTGCAGCGCCAAAGCGGAGCCTCGGTGGACCCCATCGAGATAACAGGCGGCACAAACCTGTAGCAGCCTCAGGGTGGCCTGCTCATCGGTCACGCCCGCTTTGGCAATTGCCTGTTGCCACAGGGAGCCATACTCGCCGATCACGGCGTCTCGCTCCTTTTGATGGTCGATCCCTTGCTGAGAGCTGGATTCGTTGTCATTCATTTCGCACTTCCCCCGTTTTGTTGAGTGGATTCAGATCCGAAACGCGCTCACTTCGAACGTTACGCCAGACGCTTTCCGACTGCCAACGAAAGCTGGCGTTCTTCGCCATCACGGGGAGGCATTGTCGTACATGAGCGCGTCGTTGGCGCGGTCTCGTACATCGATAAACAAGGTCTATCAGTACGATCCAAATTAACGATTTCCCGGTTGGGGAAGTCGAGTGCACTCTTGCCGCCTTCGAAAAACCTCAAAGGAGGGTGTTCAATGCGTCAATTCATGGTATCGATGGTCGCTACGGCTCTGGTCGCGGTGGTGGCGACTCATGCTTCGCCAGTCGAAGCGGCGGGCAAGTCGACCTCGAATCAATTCTGGTGGCCCGAGAAGCTCGATCTCAGTTCGTTGCGCCAGCACGGTACGGAATCGAATCCGATGGGCGCGGACTTCAACTACGCGGAAGAGTTCAGCAAGCTCGACCTCGATGCCGTCAAGAAGGACATCGAGGCATTGATGAAAAAGTCGCAGCCGTGGTGGCCGGCCGACTACGGTCACTACGGACCGTTCTTCATTCGCATGGCTTGGCACAGCGCCGGCACCTACCGCCTCGGCGATGGTCGTGGTGGAGCCGATGGCGGCCAGATGCGCTTCGAGCCGCTCAATAGCTGGCCCGACAACGTCAACCTGGACAAGGCGCGTCGTCTGCTCTGGCCGGTCAAGCAGAAGTACGGACGTGCCTTGTCATGGGCCGACCTGATGGTGCTTACGGGTAACGTCGCACTCGAGTCGATGGGCTTCAAGACCTTTGGTTTCGCTGGCGGTCGCGAAGACGACTGGGAAGCGGATATTACCTATTGGGGCCCCGAGGGTAAGTTTCTCGCCGACGAGCGTTACAGCGGTGATCGCAAGTTGCAAAACCCGCTTGCTGCGGTGCAGATGGGTCTCATCTACGTCAACCCTGAGGGCCCGAACGGCAAGCCGGATCCGATCGCTGCCGCGCGTGACATCCGCGAGACCTTTGGCCGCATGGCGATGAATGACGAAGAGACGGTCGCGCTGATCGCAGGCGGCCACACCTTCGGCAAGGCCCACGGCGCACACGATCCGTCGAAGTGCGTCGGCGCGGAACCTGCGGCGGCAGCTGTAGAAGAGCAAGGCTTCGGCTGGAAAAACAAGTGCGGTACCGGTAAGGGTGCCGACGCCGTAACGAGCGGACTCGAGGGCGCGTGGTCAGCCAACCCGACTGCGTGGACGACCCAGTATCTCGACAACCTCTTCACGTTCGACTGGGAGCAGACGCGTAGCCCAGGTGGTGCCATTCAATGGGTGCCTACCGACAAGGGGGCATGGAACCTCGTCCCGGATGCACACGATCCGAGCAAGCGTCATCCGCCAATCATGTTCACGACGGACTTGTCGCTGAAGTTCGATCCGCAGTACCGAAAAATCGCCGAGCGTTTCCGCAAGAATCCGGAACAGTATGCAGACGCGTTCGCCCGTGCGTGGTTCAAGCTTACGCATCGCGACCTCGGTCCGCGCACGCGCTATCTTGGCTCGCAAGTTCCGGCTGAAGTTCTCGTTTGGCAGGATCCAATTCCTGTGGTGAATCACCCGCTCGTCGATGCGAGCGACATCTCCCAACTGAAGGCGCGTATCAATTCATCGGGACTCGCCACGGCTGAACTCGTCCGTACGGCATGGGCTTCGGCCTCGACGTTCCGCGGAACGGACATGCGTGGTGGCGCAAACGGCGCCCGCGTGCGCCTCGACCCGCAGAACACTTGGGCGGTGAATGATCCTGCGGAGCTCGCGAAAGTAATCAAGCAACTCGAGGGTATCCAGCAGGAATTCAACCGTGCTCAGAAAGGCGGCAAGAAGATCTCGATGGCAGACCTGATCGTCCTTGGTGGTGGTGTCGCGATCGAACAGGCCGCTAAGCGCGCAGGCGTCGATGTCCAGGTTCCGTTCGCGCCGGGGCGTATGGACGCTTCGCAGGTTCAAACGGATGTGGCTTCGTTCCGTCCGCTCGAGCCGACCGCTGATGGTTTCCGAAACTTCTATGTTCGAGGCAACTATCTCTCGCCGGCTGAAGCACTCGTCGACCGTGCGAATTTGTTGACGCTGACCGTGCCGGAAATGACGGCGTTGATCGGTGGCATGCGTGCGCTCGGCGCAAACCATGCCCAATCTGCTCACGGTGTGCTGACGAGTCGGCCCGGTACGCTATCCAATGATTTCTTTGTCAATCTTCTCGACATGCAGACTGCATGGCGCAAGTCGACAACGGAAGGCATCTACGAGGGCGTTGATCGCGACTCGGGCAAGACCAAGTGGACGGCGACGCCCGTCGACCTCGTGTTTGGCTCAAATTCCGAGCTTCGAGCGGTATCCGAGGTCTATGCCGCCGACGATGGGAACGAGAAGTTCGTGAAAGACTTCGTAAAAGTCTGGGACAAGGTGATGAATCTCGACCGACGGTAAAAAGCTTCCAGTCGGTGCAAGTCCCAAGAAGCGAAAGGCCCGGCATCCGTGACGGATGCCGGGCCTGAATCACGATCGGTAGCGAGTTAGGTTAGAACTCGTAGCGAACGGTCAGACGAGCAGATCGCGGAGCCTGCCACGCGAGCGGCAAACCGTAGTTGAGACTGATGCGATTGCCCGACGCTGCGCCTGAGGTCTGGCGCGAATAATCGCGAACCTCGTTTTGCTCGATGGGCTTCTGCGAGTTCAAGACGTTGAAAACGTCGAGTTGGAAGCGAAGCGCGCCCTTGGAGGTGAGATTCTTGGGAGCGTAGGCCAACTGCAGATCGATCTGTTGGGTCCACGGTGTCCGACCCTCGGAACCGCGTTGAGTCAACACGGTTTTGCCTTGATCGTTGAGGCAGTAGTACGTCGAAGCCGTAGTGTAGCTTCCCGATCCGGCGTAGTCGTAAACCGTGCTCGGAACGAAACCGATGCAGCTCTTCGGGCGACCGGAGAGGACGGACACCAGAAAGCCCGCCGTTAATTCCGGCGTAACGCCGTAATTACCGAAGAACTTGAGCACGTGTCGCCGATCGTTCGGGAGCGGGCCATACGCGCCGTCGTCGAACGATCCGAAGTCGAAGTCCTGGGTAATACCCGCATCTTCCTGGTTGATGGTCGAGCTCACATAACCCTCGCCCGAGCCCTCGCTCTTCGAGAGAACGTAGGACCCACGGACGCTCCAACGCCCATCCCAGGGACGCTCAAAGGTCAGCTCGATACCCTTGTATTCACGCTCGTAAGCGTCCAGGCCGAAATACTTGGCTGGCACGGTGTAGAGCGCGCGATTACCGTCACCCTTCACGTCGAGGCTCAAAGTGACGTCCTTGCCCGGATTGATCAAGGCGCACGCGAACTGGTACGAGTCGAAGGTTGCGGCGAAGGGTTGCTTGGTCTCAGCCACCCAACGATCGAGGGCCGTGTGGTCACAGAAATCGTCCATTCCCGAATTGAGCTTGCGGTAGATGGCCTTCAGTCCGATCGTCCAATCGTTGTCGAAGGTCCGCTGTGCGCCCAGGATGAATTCGTCCTGATTCATCGGGTCGAGGTTGGCATCCGCGATGATCGCCGGATCGGGCGTTTCGCCGCT
>RGYP01000149.1 GCA_010031985.1 Gammaproteobacteria bacterium | reverse complement strand
CTAGCCCGCGCGCGCATCGAAGCGATGACGCTCAGCCTGATGTTCCGCGTCTACCAGCCGACGACCCACGCCTTTCGACACACCCATCGCTTTTGGCAAGGCCGTGTGACGCAGATTCCCGAATACGGTGCGCTCGCACGTGAGCAGGTGCTGACCGAGTGGCAACGCATCGATGGCCTGCTCGCAGTTCGCCCGTTCATCGCAGGCGATAGCTTCAGCTTTGCCGACATCGTCGCCTTCACCACGCTCGAGTTCGGCAAACCCTCGGGAATCCGTTTGCAGCCTACTCAGCAGCATCTGTCGCGCTGGTACGCCGCCATCGCCGCGCGGCCAAGCTCCAAGGCCTGACCCCCCGTCCTCGCATGGAAGCGGCGTTCTGGCACGAGCGTTGGGCGAAGCACGAGATCGGGTTTCACATGCCGCGCGCGCATGCGGCGCTCAAAGATCATTGGTCGACGCTCGCTCTGGCGCCGGGCGCTCGGGTATTCGTGCCGCTTGCGGGCAAGAGCCTGGATCTCGTCGCACTCGCTGCGCTCGGTCATGAGGTGGTGGGCGTCGAACTCTCGGCGGTCGCGGTACGCGAATTTCACGAAGAGCATCCGCAGCTGCGCGGTGTCGATCTGCGCTGCGCCGATTTCTTTGCACTGCAGCCGGAGTCGCTCGGTCCGATCGCGGCGATTTTCGATCGCGCCTCACTCGTTGCGCTGCCGCCCGCGATGCGTCGCGACTACGTCAAAAAAATGATCGAGCTCAGCGCACCCCGCACCGTCACCCTGCTCGTCAGCATGGAATACGACCAGCGCGAGATGCGCGGACCGCCGCACGCGGTATTGCCCGAGGAAATTCACGCGCTCTACGGCGCGACGCACGAGATCGTCGAGCTCGGAACCTATGGCGCACTCGACGATTTCCCACGCATGGCGGCGCGCGGCGTGACGACGCTCGGAGAACGCGTCTACCGCCTGCGGCGCCGCTAGGCCCGAACGCCGTTAAGCCCGAACGCCGCGCAGGGCTGACCGGCGCGGCTCAGAGGGCGCCGGGGGCCGTGACGCCGAGCATCGCTGCGGCAAACGCCCACTGATCGGCAAAGTCTTCGATCTGCATCCACACCGGCTTGCCTGCGCCGTGTCCGGCGCGAGTCTCGATCCGCAGCAGAATCGGCGCTGCACACCCCTGCCCGTGCTGCAGTGCCGCCGCGAACTTGTAGCTATGCCAGGGCACGACTCGATCGTCGCGATCGGCGGTGGTGATGAGCGTCGGTGGGTAGCAACGGCCGGGCTGCACGTTGTGCACCGGTGAATAGGCGCGCAGCGCGGCGAATTCTTCGGGGTTTTCGACGAGGCCGTAATCGGAGGACCATTGGCGCGCGTTGGCGCTCGCGGTGTGATAACGCAGCATGTCGAGCACGCCGACACCGGGCAACGCCGCGGCGAACAAATCAGGCCGCTGCAGCAAGGTCGCACCGACCAACAGCCCGCCGTTGCTGCGACCGGAGATCGCCAGGTGTTGGGGCGAGGTGTAGCCCTCGCGGATCAAATATTCGGCAGCGGCGATGAAATCGTCGAAGACGTTTTGCTTGCGCGTCTTCGTGCCCGCCTCGTGCCACGGCTCCCCGTACTCGCCACCCCCACGCAGGTTGGCCTCGACGTAGATGCCGCCCATCTCGAGCCAAGTGATCACGGTCGGACGGAAGCTTGGCGTGACCGAAACGTTGAAGCCCCCGTAACCGTAGAGCAGGGTCGGTGTCTTGCCATCGGGCTTGAAGTCGCGACGATGCGTGATGAACATCGGCACCCGCGTGCCGTCGCGACTCGTGTAAAAGAATTGCCGAGTCACGTAGCGCGCCGTGTCGGCCGCGAATTTGGGAGCGCGCCACACCGCGACCGAGTTGTCGATGAGATCGAGGCGCATCACCTGCCCGGGACTCAGGTAGTCCGCATAGGCAAAGAAAGTTTCCGTGTCGGTCGAGTTGCCGCCGAAGCCGGAGATTGTGCCGAGGCCCGGTACGGCGACTTCGCCGAGGGCCCGACCCTCGCGATCGAACATGCGGGCGACGCCATGGGCATCGCGCACGTAACGCACGATGATGCGGCCACCGACGAAACTCGCCTCGTCGAGCGCGAGACTGTCCTGGGGCACGAGCTCGCGCCACTTGGCTGGTGCTGGGTCCGTGGCATCGACCGCGATCACGCGGCTGCGCGGCGCTTGGTGGGTGGTGACCACGTAGACCGTGTCGCCCTCGCTGCCGATCACGTTGTAGCGCGCATCCCAAGCCCCGAACAGCGTGCGTGCGCCCGCGGCAGGCTTGCGCAAATCGATCAGCTCCACGCCGTTGGTGCGATAGCCGTCGAAGAGGCTGATGAACAGCCAGCGCCCATCATCCGAGACGCTCGCGGACGGTGCGCGCGTCGGGTGATCGCTGACGCGATAAATCAGCGCATCACGCTCCTGCGGTTCGCCGAAGCGATGAAAGTACACCGCAGGCTGTCCTTGATCGTCGCCGCGGGACGCATCGTTGGCACGATGCGGATACCGGCTGTAGTACACCCCCGAGCCATCGGGCGCCCAGGAGAGCTCCCAAAACTTGGTGAAGCGCAGTTCGTCCGGCAAATCGACGCCGTCTGCAACGCGACGGAATTTCCAGATCTCCCAGTCGGTACCACCATCGGAGAGCGAGTAGGCGACGAGCTTGCCGTCTGGCGATGGTTCGAAGCGCGCGAGCGCCACGGTCGCGTCGCGACTCGCAGCATTCGGATCGAAGAGGACACGCGGCGCCCCCTGCAAGCTGTCGGCGACGTACAGCACGCTTTGGTTCTGCGTACCGTCGTTACGAACAAAGAAATACTTGCCACCCTTGAGGCGAGGTATGCCCACGCGCTCGTAGTTCCAGAGCTCTGTGAGACGTTGGCGAATCCATGGGCGCTGCGGCAGCGCCTCAAGCCAAGGCTGCGCCAGCGCGTTTTGTGCGCGCACGAATTCGCGGGTTGGGCCTGCCGCAGGCTCTTCGAGCCAGCGATAAGGATCGGCGATCGCCACGCCGTGATAGTTGTCGACGACGTCTCCGCGCGGCGCCACGGGATAGGCCAGCGTTGGCGCGCGCGGCGTCTCGGATGGATCGTTGGCGGTGGTGTCTTTGTTGGGCATGGCAAGACAGGCGCTCAGGGTTGGAACGAGCAATACGGCCAGCAAGGCGGCGCGCGCAGACGCGGCGCCGAAGGGCCGCACTCGTCTCGGGTGGCGATGGTGCATGTTCCTCTCTACACTGCGGTGGGAGTTTCCGCAGATGGTACTGGACGGGCATCGATGATGGGCAGCACTTTCAGGCGTCGGCCTTTACGCGGGTCGTCGGCGTTGGCGATTCTGGCAGTCGGTGTCTCGGCGATGCTCTCGGGGCTGGCCCTGGCCGAACCGGCGAAACTCACCATCGACAGACTGTTCGCGGCGCCCGATCTTTCCGGTGCCACGCTGCGCGGCGCGCGCTTCTCGCCGGACGGCAAGCTGGTGACGTACTTGCAGGGCAAGACCGAAGCGAAGGACCGCCTCGACGTCTGGGCCTACGACACCGCCACGAAGCGGAGTCGACTGCTCGTCGATTCGGCGTCACTGGTCGCCGACGAGGGCAAACTCTCGCCCGAGGAAGAGGCTCGCCGCGAGCGCGCGCGGACCTCCTCGCTCGCCGGCATCGTCGACTACGAGTTTTCGGCCGACTCGCGTTTTCTTCTGTTGCCACTCGCCGGCGATTTGTTTTTGTACGACTTACGCGCAAGCAATGGCGCAAGCCCGGTGCGTCGACTGACCACCACCGCAGCAGCCGAAACCGACGCTCGATTTTCGCCGCGCGGTCGTTACGTGAGTTTCGTGCGCGATCAAAATTTGTACGTCATCGACTTGCAGTCGGGGCGCGAGCTGGCGATCACCCGCGACGGCGGCGGACTCATCTCCTTCGGCATAGCCGAGTTCATCGCCCAGGAGGAGATGGATCGCAGCACCGGCTATTGGTGGTCACCCGATGAGCGGCGCATCGCCTACACCCGAGTCGACGAGTCATCGGTCGACGAACTCGAGCGTTTCGAAATTTACGCCGAGACGGTCAAAGTCATCCGGCAACGATATCCGGCGGCCGGTCGGCCCAACGCGCGCGTCGACCTGCGGCTGCACGATCTCGGCGACGGCAGTGATCGCGAGCTGCCCGCGGCGACCGCAGGCGAAGGATATCTGGCGCGGGTCGGCTGGTTTCCGGACTCGTCGGCGCTGGCCGTGCAGCGTCAACCGCGCAACCAGAAAGCCCTGCAACTGCTACGCATCGAGGCGGCGACCGGCGAGTCGCGCGTACTGCTCGAGGAACGCAGCGACACCTGGATCGATCTTCACGACGAACTCACGTTTCTACCGAAGCGTCGCGCGTTCATCTGGTCTTCGGCTCGCAGCGGCTACGACCATCTCTATCTCTACGATTACGACGGCAAACTGCTGCGTCCGCTGACGGCGGGCGCCTGGATGGTGACCGGCAGCGGTCGCGAACGTGCGATCGAGGCCGTCGACGAGCTGCGTGGTCTCGTCTACTTCACCGCCAATCGCGAAACTCCGATCGAGCGGCATCTCTACGTCGCGCCGCTCGATGGACCGACGGCACCCGCACGCATCGAAGCCAAAATTCGTCGACTCAGCAGCAGCGCAGGCTGGCATGCGAACGCGATGTCTGCCGATGCGCGTCTTTGGCTCGATAACTTCTCGACGCCCGACGAGCCGCCCTCACTGAGCTTGCGTCGCGCCGATGGCAGTCTGATCGACGTACTGGTGGCGAACCGACTCGACGATGCGCACCCGTATGCGCCCTACCGCGCGTCCCATCAAGCAACCACCTTTGGCACGCTGACCGCGAGCGACGGACAGGTGCTGCACTACCAACTCACGAAACCGCAGGGGCTCGAGTCCGGCAAGCGCTATCCGGTGATCGTCGAGGTCTACGGCGGCCCGGGTGCGCAACAGGTACGCCGTGCTTGGGGCGGTCTGTTCCGGCAATTTCTGGCGCAGCAGGGCTACGTGGTCTTCACCATCGACAATCGCGGCTCCGGGTTTCGCGGTCGCGCGTTCGAGGGGGCGATCTACCGTCGCCTGGGATCGATCGAAGTCGAAGATCAAAAGCTCGGTGTCGACTTTTTACGCACGCTGCCCTACGTGGATGGCACACGCATCGGCGTGTGGGGCTGGAGCTATGGCGGTTACATGGCGTTGATGTGCATGGTGCGCGCGCCCGGGCATTTCACGGCGGGTGTTTCTGGTGCGCCGGTGACGGACTGGCGGCTCTA
>RGYP01000148.1 GCA_010031985.1 Gammaproteobacteria bacterium | reverse complement strand
GGAGGGGTTTGGGCAGAATCCACGCTCCTTTTAGCCGGGTGCCCACACACTGATGTCGAAAGAAGACGCGATCCAGATGGACGGCGAAGTCGTCGAGACGCTGCCGAACACCACTTTTCGCGTGAAGCTCAGCAATGGGCACGTCGTCACGGCACACATCTCCGGCAAGATGCGCAAGAACTATATTCGCATCCTCACCGGCGACACCGTCACGGTCGAACTCACGCCCTACGATCTGACCAAAGGCCGCATCGTCTACCGCGGCCGCTGAGCCTGAGGTGTGTCGGCTGAGCGCCGACCCGCGCCCCGGCTTGGCGACGCCCCATCAATCGACGAGTGCGGGTTCCTCGTTCGGTATGCACTCGAGGTCGAGGCCCGAACCTTCCTTGTTGAGGGTCGCGCGCACCGTGCCGCCGTTCACGAGCTTGCCGAACAACAACTCTTCGGCGAGTGGCCGCTTGATGTGCTCCTGGATCACGCGCGCCATCGGACGTGCGCCCATCTTCGGATCGTAGCCCTTCTTCGCGAGCCAGCTGCGCGCCGCATCGTCGAGAACCAGCGCCACGCGCTTGCCTTCGAGCTGAGTTTCGATTTCGACCAGCAGTTTTTCGACTACGCGCTCGATGGTCGACTCGTCGAGTCCATTGAACTGAATGACGGCATCGAGACGGTTGCGGAACTCGGGCGAGAACAATTTTTTGATCGCCTCCATGCCATCGGTGGTGTTGTCCGAGGGCGTGAAACCGATCGAGGTGCGCGCCATGTCCGCGGCTCCCGCATTGGTCGTCATCACGATGATGACGTGACGGAAGTCGGCCTTGCGACCGTTGTTGTCGGTGAGCGTGCCATGGTCCATCACCTGCAATAGCAGGTTGAATACGTCAGGATGCGCCTTCTCGATTTCATCGAGCAGCAAGACGGCGTGCGGATGCTTGGAGATCGCTTCGGTGAGCAATCCGCCTTGATCGAAGCCGACGTAGCCCGGCGGCGCGCCGATAAGGCGCGAGACGGTATGTCGCTCCATGTATTCCGACATGTCGAAGCGGATGAACTCGATGCCGAGCGCGATCGCGAGCTGCCGCGTCACCTCGGTCTTGCCGACGCCCGTGGGCCCCGCGAACAAAAAACTGCCGACCGGCTTGCGCGTGTCGCCGAGTCCGGAGCGCGCCATCTTGATCGCCGCAGACAAGGTTTCGACCGCTCTATCCTGACCGAAGATCACGAGCTTGAGGTTGCGCTCGAGGTTGCGCAGCACTTCTTTATCGTTGCTGGAAACGGTCTTCGGCGGAATACGCGCAATACGCGCGACGACTTCCTCGATGTGATGCACATCGACGATCGTCTCGCGCTCGGCCACCGGCTTCAGTCGCAACCGTGCACCCGCCTCATCGACGACGTCGATGGCCTTGTCCGGCAGATGTCGCTCGTTGATGTGGCGCGCCGAGAGTTCCGCCGCCGCTTTGAGCGCGGCATCGGTGTAGGTGATCTGATGATGCTCTTCGAAGCGACTGCGCAGTCCTTTCAGGATTTCGATGGTCTCGGGGACCGTGGGCTCGACGACGTCGATCTTCTGGAAGCGTCGGGCCAGCGCGTGGTCCTTCTCGAAGATACCGCGATATTCGTTGTAGGTGGTCGAGCCGATGCAGCGCAGCTCGCCGTTGGTGAGCACCGGCTTGATGAGGTTGGACGCATCCATCACGCCGCCCGAGGCGGCACCCGCACCGATGACGGTGTGGATTTCGTCGATGAAGAGCACCGCACCCGGCTGCTTCTTGAGCTCGGCGAGCACGGCCTTCAGTCGCTTTTCGAAATCGCCGCGATACTTCGTGCCAGCGATCAAAGAACCCATGTCGAGCGAATAGATGGTGCACTCGGCGAGCACCTCGGGCACCTGACCCTCGACGATGCGTCGCGCAAGGCCCTCGGCGATGGCCGTCTTGCCGACACCCGCCTCGCCGACGTAGAGCGGATTGTTCTTGCGACGCCGACAAAGAATTTCGATGGTGCGCTCGACTTCCATCTGTCGACCGATCAGCGGGTCGATCTTGCCCTCTTCGGCGAGCCGATTGAGATTACTGGCGTATTTTTCGAGGGCGCCACCCTGGTCGGCCTCGGGCCCTGCCTGCTGCGCAGCGGCCGGTTCGTCTTTCTGTTCACCGCGCTCCTCGGCAATCTTCGACATACCGTGCGAGATGTAATTGACCACATCGAGACGGGCGACGTCCTGCCGACCGAGCAGGAACACCGCATGACTCTGCTTTTCACTGAAGATGGCGACCAGGACGTTGCCTACGCCGACTTCCTTGCGACCACTCGACTGGACGTGGAATACCGCGCGCTGCAGCACGCGTTGGAAACCGAGCGTCGGCTGTACCTCGCGCTCATCGCCCTCGGGCAGGCGCGGCGTGCTCTGCTCGATGTGCTCGCGCAGATCGGCGGCGAGTCGGGTGGCATCGCCCCCGCAGGCGCGCAAGATTTCTTTGACGCGCGGCGTCTCGAGGATGGCGAGCAGCAAGTGCTCGACGGTGAGGAATTCGTGACGACCATCACGCGCCATTTGGAAGGCGCTGTTCAGACAGGATTCAAGTTCGTTCGACAACACGTTCAGGCACTCCGTCGCTGTTCCGGTGCGTCTCAGGCTTCTTCCAGCGTGCACATCAGCGGATGCTGGTGATCACGCGAATAGCGGGTCACCAGCGCCACCTTGGTCTCTGCGATGTCGTGGGTGAAGACCCCGCAGACACCCTTGCCGCGCATGTGCACTTCGAGCATGACCTGGGTCGCTTGCGTGCGTCCCATGCCGAAGAACCGCTCGAGGACGTCCACCACGAACTCCATCGGGGTGTAGTCGTCGTTGAGGAGTATGACCTGAAACAACGGCGGCTGTTTGGTCTCGGGCGTGGCCTCGGCCACCGAGGTGTCGGCGGACGGGCGGTTCTCTTCGGCAGACATTAGCTCGTTATAGGGGTGGACCGGGGCGAACTCAAGTGTGGGCCGGCAGGCGGCTAGGTATCATTGCCGGCATGCGTTCAAGGGCTCTTGACCCCGCTGTCATCGTGATCGTTGTGCTATCGCTGGCACTCGGTCTGCAGTTGGCCTGGACCGTGACCGGACTCTTCGGTGCGCGCGACCGGGGCGGGCTCGACGGCGCGACGTCTGCCTTGCCCGCCCCCGGGCTCGATCCGCTCGATGGCATCAAGGCGGCGCGCTTTTTTGGTTCGGCGGTGGGCGAGCCGACCGCCGCCGCGTCTGCGGCACCGCCCGTGAGCACGCAAGGTCTCACCCTGGTGGGCGTACTCGCCGAGAGCGACCCGCGCACAGGTCGCGCCATCATTGGTGAGTCGGGCGCCACCGCACGGGTCTACGCCGTGGGCGCAACGCTGCCCGGGGGCTCGCGCCTGGCAGAAGTCCACGCCGATCATGTACTGCTCGATCGTGGTGGCAGCTTCGAAACGCTGCCGCTGCCGCGGCAGGTCGGCATACCCTCGAGCAGCACGTTGCCGCCGGCAAGCAGCGCGGTCAGCCCGGCTGCCCTGCCCGCTGGGGCCCCCTCGACCGAAGACATCACCCAGGTGATTCGCTGGCAGGCGGTGATACGGTCCGACCGCCCTTCCGGAATCCGTGTCTATCCGGGCGCCAATGCGCAGCGTTTCGCGCAGCTTGGCCTGCGTCCCGGCGATCTCGTGCTCGCGATCAATGATTCGCCGCTCGCCGATCAGGCCAACAGCGAACAATTCATTCGCTCTTTGAGCGGCACCCCGCAGGCGCGCCTCACCATCGAGCGCAATGGGCAGACCGAATCGTTGACCTTGGACCTGACCTCGGTGGCGGGCGGCGCGCCGCAAGCGTTACAACGCCCAGGGCTCAATTGAGCGCCGCGCGTTCACAACCAAGACATGGCAATCCGATACACTCGGAGCCGGTCATGCCGACAGCTGAAATACCAGTGCCTCGAAACTCAGCGCGCCGACTGGCGTCACCGCTGTCGCTCGGGCTCGCGGCTCTGCTCACCGCGGTGGCGATTTCGCCGCTGGTCGCGCAGCCTGCATCGGGTCAGCGCATCACGCCCAATTTCAAAGATGCCGAGATCACGCAGGTGATCGAGGCGGTCGCCGCCGCGACCGGTCGCAGCATCATCGTCGACCCACGGGTTCGCGCGCAGGTGACGATGCTCTCCTCGACCGCGATGACACCCGATGCCTTTTACGAAGCCTTCCTGGCCTTGTTGCAGGTCTATGGCTTCGTCGCCGTGCCCTCGGGCAACGTGCTCAAGATCATTCCTGATGCCAACTCGCGCACCATGCCGGGCAACGACTTGCCCGACAGCGTGAGCGACACCTCGGACGAACTCGTCACGCAGGTGGTCGCCGTCACCAACGTGAGCGCCGCGCAACTGGTCGCCATCTTGCGACCACTGATGCCGCAGAATGCGCATTTGGCCGCCTACCCGGCCTCGAATACTTTGATCCTTGCCGACCGCGCCAACAACGTGAACCGCATGGTGCGCATCATTCGGCGCATCGATCAGGCGAGCGATGCCGACGTCGAAGTGGTGGCGATGCAGAACGCCTCGGCGTCCGAAGTGGTGCGGACCATGACCGCACTCAACCCCGCGCAGGCCCAGGCCGAAGGCGGCATGGCGCCACTGCGCGTGGTGGCCGATGAACGCTCGAACAGCATTTTGCTCGCAGGCGACAAAACACAGCGTCTACGCGCACGCACGCTGATCGCCTATCTCGATACCCCGCTCGCCACCGGCGGCGACACGCGGGTGCGTTACCTGCGTTATGCAGATGCCGAGAAAATCGCTGCCAAATTGAAGGAACAACTCGGCGGCGCGGCAACGGTGGCGGGCGCCCCCGGCGCGGCAGCGGCCAACACCACGACCATCGGCGGTGGCACCACGATCTGGGCGGAACCCGAAACCAACGCACTCGTGATCACGGCACCTGCCAAGACCATGAATTCTTTGATGGCGGTGATCGACAAGCTCGATATTCGTCGTGCGCAGGTGATCGTCGAGGCGATCATCGTCGAAGTCTCTGCCGACAAATCGGCCGAGCTCGGCGTCAATTGGCTGGTGGATGGCTCGAAGAGCGATGAGGCGGTCGGCGGATTCATCGAACCCATCGGCGGCACCAGCATCGTCGATCTCGCCCGCGCCGCGCGCGACCCGGCGACGCTCACGACCATACCGCGCGGCACCACGGTCGGCGTCGGTCGTCTTGCCAGCAACGGCGTGAATTTTGCCGCGGTACTGCGCGCGCTGCGCGGCGATTCCACCACCAACATCATCGCCACGCCCTCGATCGTGACCATGGACAACCAGGAGGCCGAGATCAAGGTCGCCCAGGAAGTCCCGTTCGTCACCGGTCAGTACACGAACTCGGGCGGCAACGT
>RGYP01000147.1 GCA_010031985.1 Gammaproteobacteria bacterium | reverse complement strand
AACGATCGACAGCAAACCCTCACCTAATTTGCGTACCCTCACCCTGCCCTTGCCGCCTGCGAGGTGGATGCGATAGCGCTCGGCCAACGCCGGCAACTCCAGGGTGGCAGGCGGAAACGCTTGGGGTGCGGGGGACGTCGGCCGCTCGGCGAGTCGATGCAGGATCCACTCGCGGTGTCGCTCCACGAACCGATGGATCAACGCCTCACCGACACCACGCGGCGCGACGACCTCCACCCGCCCATCGTGGTGCACGCGTAGTGCAAGACGCCGCGCCCGCGCGCTGCGGCGCAAGGTCCAGCCTGATGGCGGTGCCGCATCGTCGAGAATGGCGAGGTCTTCGGTCATGTCGTGCGTGGTTGCCGTGAATCGGGATGATGGGTCACTACGCAGCATTTTGCAGTAGCATCTGCGCCCCATGGCCAGATACTTCAAGAGCGACAACACGGCCCCGGTGGCCCCCGAAATTCTTGCCGCGATCGGCGCCGCCAATACCGGCTTTGCGCGCGGCTACGGCGACGACGAGTGGTCGCTGCGGCTCGACGATCGCTTCAGCGAGCTCTTCGAACGCAGGGTCAAGGTTTTTCCGGTATCGACCGGCACGGCCGCCAACTCGCTCGCCCTCGCCACCCTGGTCCCGCCGTACGGCGCGATCCTGACGCACGAAGAAGGTCACATCGTCCGCGACGAATGCGGCGCACCCGAATTCATGAGCGGCGGCGCGCGACTCGTCTTGATGCAGGGTGCGGGCGCCAAAGTCACGCCACAGGCTCTCGAGGCGACGCTCGTCGCCAATCCGACCTCGGTGCACACCGTGCAACCACGCGCGCTGTCGCTCACGCAGGCGACGGAGCTCGGTACCGTGTATTCGCCGGCGGAACTGCAAGCGCTTTGCACGCTTGCCCATGCGCGTGGCCTGGCCGTGCACATGGATGGCGCTCGCTTTGCCAACGCCGTCGCCGGCGTCGGCTGCTCGCCCGCCGAGCTGACCTGGCGCGCCGGTGTCGACGTGCTCTCGTTCGGTGCCACCAAAAACGGCGCGCTGACAGCCGAGGCGGTCGTATTCTTTGACCTCGATCGTGTGGCCGACTTCGAATTCCGGCGCAAGAGAGCGGCCCATCTGCTCTCCAAGATGCGCTTCGTGTCGGCGCAATTGCTGGCCTACATCGAAGGCGGTCTCTGGCTGCGTCTGGCCGGGCGGGCGAACGCCCTCGCGCAACGTCTCGCGGCGGCCGCCGGGCCGCTGCTGATGCACCCGGTACAGGCCAACGAACTGTTTCTGCGTATCGGCGATGGGGGGGCTGCCGCGCTACGCGCGCTCGGCTTCGAGTTCTACGACTGGGGCGCGAGCGGTTCCGGCGAAGCGCGGCTCGTCGTCTCCTGGAACCAGCCTGAAGAGGACGTCGATGCGTTGTGCGTCGCCCTCGCGAGGCTTGCCTCGGGAGCCTCTTTGCGGTGACTGCGGCGTTCGTCGACATCGGCATCAATCTCACGCACGACAGCTACGATCACGATCGCGAAGAGGTTCTGCGTCGCGCCTTGGCTGCGGGCGTCGTGCAGTTCGTGGTCACCGGCGCCTCGGCCGATGGCAGCCGTGCGGCGCTGGCACTCGCCCGGGCAGCGCCCACGCTGCTGCGCGCCACGGCGGGTTGTCATCCGCACCACGCCTTCGATTTCGACGAGCAGGCGTATGCGAGCTTGATCGAGCTGGCTGCGGATCCGCTGGTTGCCGCGATCGGCGAGACGGGTCTCGACTATCACCGCAATTTCTCGGCACCCCGCGAGCAACGCCTGGCCTTCGAACGCCAGGTACAACTCGCTTGCCGTCTCGGCAAACCGCTCTTTTTGCACGAGCGGGACGCCCATGGCGATTTTCTCGCCGTGCTGCGCGAGCATCGCTCGGCATTGCCGGCAGCCGTGCTGCATTGCTTCACCGGTACCGCGGCTCAACTCGAGGCCTGTCTCGAGTTTGGACTGCACATCGGCATCACGGGCTGGATCTGCGATGAGCGTCGCGGCCTGCACTTGCGCGACCTCGTCCATCGCGTGCCGCAAGGTCGTTTGATGATCGAGACCGATGGTCCCTACCTGCTGCCGCGCGACCTCGACCCCAAACCCGCCTCGCGACGCAACGAGCCGATGTATCTGCCGCACATCGCGCGCGTGATCGCCGACTGCCGGAAGGAATCGCTTGCAGAACTGGCGGCGCACACCACGGCCACGGCGCAGCAGTTCTTTGACCTGCCCTGCGGTAATCTTCGAACATGAACGCCATCGACGACGGCACCCGAACCCTCATCCGCGACACCTGGCGCGACTCGATCGTGCCCACGCTTTGCGAATACGTACGCATTCCGAACAAGTCGCCGGCCTTCGCGCCGGACTGGCAGAGCGCCGGGCACATGCAGCGTGCCGCGCAGTTGCTCGCCGACTGGTGTCGCGAGCAGCCGATCGCCGGCATGACCGTGGAACTTTTGACCTTGCCGGGTCGCACGCCCGTGCTGCTCTGCGACATTCCGGGTGAATTGCCCGATTGCGTACTGCTCTACGGGCACCTCGACAAGCAACCGGAGTTCACCGGCTGGGAGCCGGGTCTCTCGCCATGGGAACCGGTCATCCGAGAGGGCAAACTCTACGGCCGCGGCGGCGCCGACGATGGTTATGCCGTCTTCAGCTCGCTGACCGCGATTCGTGCGCTCAAAAGTCGCGGCGTACCGCTTGCCCGCTGCGTCGTGCTCATCGAGGCCTCCGAAGAGAGCGGCAGCACCGACCTGCCCGCCCACCTCGAAGCGCTCGGCGCGCGTCTCGGCACGCCCTCGCTCGTCATCTGCCTCGATGCCGAATGCGGCAACTACTCACAGCTCTGGTGCACGACGTCGCTACGCGGCAATCTCACCGGCACACTGCACGTCGAGGTGCTGCGAGACGGCGTGCATAGCGGCATGGGCACCGGGATCGCACCGACGCCCCTGCGCATCGCCCTGCAATTGCTCGCTCGTATCGAAAACCCGATCAACGGCGACATCTTGTTGCCCGAGTTGCAATGCCCGATCCCCAAAGATCGTATCGCCCAAGCACGCGTCGCAGCCGCGACGCTCGGCGCCGAAGTCGCCGGCCGCGTGCCGCTGCTTCCGGGCGTCAAGGCGCTATCGACCGATCCCGTGGAGTTGCTACTCGGCAGCACCTGGCGCAGCACGCTCGCCGTCACGGGTGCAGACGGTCTTCCCGCCACGGCCAATGCGGGTAACGTGCTGTTGCCGCGCATCGCGCTCAAACTCAGCTTGCGTCTGCCGCCGACCATCGACGCCGAGCGCGCGAGCGAGGCGCTGACGCAGACGCTGCAGCGCGAGCCGCCTTACGGAGCGCGAGTGCGCTTCGAGGCTGACAGTGCTGCGAGTGGCTGGAATGCCCCCTCGTTCGCACCATGGCTGGAAGAATCGATGCAACGCGCTTCGCAAACGGTGTTCGGACGCGAGGCCGTTCATGCCGGCTGCGGCGGCACCATTCCGTTCATGGGCATGCTGGGTCGACAGTTCCCGCAGACCCAGTTCTTGATCACCGGTGTGCTCGGCCCGCTATCGAACGCGCATGGACCAAACGAATTTCTGGAGCTCGCCTACGCCGAAAAAATCACCGCCTGCGTGGTGCAGGTGCTCGCCGATCACGCGCTCAACTGCGCGCGCTGAACTCGCTCGGTCCGAGCAGCGAGCGCAGGCGGTCCCACTCGCCTCGCCAAGCCTCCACCAACTGCTCGGCGTGCGCACGCTCGCCGAGTGGAAACTCGGCCTCCAAAGATTCTTCACGCAAGGTGAGTCGGGGCAACCCTTTCGGAAAAACGGCACCCGGCCCGAAGACGATTCGCCCATCGATGGGCACATCGTCGGCCAGGGTCTTGAGCGCGGCGATCCGGTCGTACATGGCGCCTTGCGGATTGGCAAACGTAAAACGACGCGCACCCTGCATCACGGTCCACTCGACCATGGGGTCGGAGCCGAAAACGTTGCCGATCACATCGCGCACGTCGAGGATCAAAAGTCCGCGAGCGGTCAACAGCAGATAATCGACGTGCAACAAGCCACCGCTGCCGTCCGGCAAGGCAACATCGCGCAAATGCTCGACCGCCACCGCCTCGATGCGCCGTCTGCGCCGCTGTCGCTCGCGAAACTGTCGATACCACCGCCACCCGAGGGTCACCGCAATGCCGAGCAGCACACCTACTGCCACCGCGATGCCGGCGATCAACCAACTCTCGGACGAATCGAAATTCATGGGCATCAACCGAGCGCTTTGCGCAACTCGTCGAGCGTGCCGCCGATTTCTTCGAACTGGCTCGGACGATCGAGAAGCGCGGCCAGCGAGGGCGGCACGGGCACTTTGCCACCGATCAAAGGCTCGACGATTTCCGGAAACTTGGCCGGCGATGCCGTCGACACGACGCACCAGTTTCGCGAACGCCGCGCCTCGGGCGTGAGCCGCGCCCACGCCTCGGCCCCGACGGCCGTATGCGGGCACCAGATCTCTCCATAGCGCGCGTAGTCGGCGCGCACCCGCGCCTCGATGGCCGCATCGTCGATGCTGACCGCCGTCACGGCATCGCGCAGCGAATCGATCCGAGGGTAGAGATCGCGTAGCCGCTCCATGTTCGAGGGATGCCCGACATCCATCGCCGAGGCCAGTGTCGCCCTGCTCGAACGCGGCTGCCACTCCCCACTCGCGAGGTAATCGGGAACGGTTTGATTGGCGTTGTGCGCCAACAGCACATCGCCGATCGGCAGCCCCATGTGCCGCGCCCAGATGCAGGCCACTGCGTTACCAAGGTTGCCGCTCGGGATGATGAACGATAGTTTCGAGTGCCGCGCGCGCCACCACTCGAGACTCGTCATCGCGTAATACACCGCCTGCGGCAGCAGTCGACCGAGATTGATGCTGTTGGCCGACGACAGCTGCTGACGCGAACGAAGCGCTGCGTCGACGAAGGCCTCTTTCACCATGCGCTGGCAATCGTCGAAGGTGCCGCGCACCGCGAAACTGCGCACGTTGTCGCCCCAGCAAGTGAGCTGACGTTGCTGCGTGGGCGAGACCAGCCCCTTCGGAAACAACACCGTGACCGCAAGACCCGACCGGCGGTGAAACGCCGCCGCCACGGCGCCGCCGGTGTCACCGGACGTCGCCACCAGAATATTCAGCGTCGGCTCGCGGGGATCGCGCAGCCGCTCGAAACACGCCGCCAGAAATCGTGCGCCGAAATCCTTGAAGGCCGCCGTCGGGCCGTGAAAGAGCTCGAGAACTTGCAAGCCGCCTTCGCCTTCGCTGCCACGCAGGAGATGTCGCGGCGCAGGAAAATCGAAGGCGTCACGCAGAATCGCCGGCATCTGCGCCTCGAGTCGGTCGCCGCGCGCGAACGGTGCGAGCAACCGCTCTCCGACTTCG
>RGYP01000146.1 GCA_010031985.1 Gammaproteobacteria bacterium | reverse complement strand
GACCTTGGAAAGGCACGACCAGATCGTCAAAGAATCCGCTTTGCCAGGCTGCTGCTGCATGGCGATGACTTTGGCAGGCGAGCGCATCCTGCGCCTCGCGACCGATACCCCAGCGCTTGGCCATCTGTTCGCAGCTCTCGCCCATCGATAGACCGGTGCGCGGCTCGCTGGCATCCGGAATCACCGGTTTGAAATGACCCGGACGCAGCGCGAAAAAAGGCGCGATCCGCGCGCCCGGCGTTTTGGCGCGGAAGGCCCGCATCAAGATTTGCTGATAGGCTCGCGGATAAACGATCGGCGGATCGCTGACGGTATCGACACCTCCGGCAAGTCCGGAGTCGATCTGCCCGAGCGCGATTTTATTGGCGATGCCGATCGCGGCTTCGAGACTCGTGCCGCAGGCACGTTGCAAATCGAAGGCGGGGGTGTGTGGGTCGAGCGTCGTGCCAAGCACACTTTCACGCGCGAGGTTGAAGTCGCGCGAGTGCTTGATCACGGCGCCCGCCGCCACCTCGCCGAGCCGCAGGCCATCGAGACCGTATTTGCCGACGACGGCTTGCAGCGCCGCAGTGAGCATCTGCAGGTTACCGACACGCGAGTAGACTCCGTGCGCCCGTGCGAAGGGAATGCGCGCGCCGCCGATGATGGCGACGCGGCGAACTGCACTCCCTACCAGCATGGCGCTGCTCTCAACGCGCCATTCCGGCCTTGACGCGCTCGTAGTGACGATCGCGCAGCGCCGTATGCCGTGACTCGAGCGTTTGCACGCGACCACCCGCGACCACGAGATCCGGCAGGCTCGACACCTCGAGAGGGTCGCCTGACCAGAGCACGAGATCGGCCGTGCGACCGCGTTCGATGCTACCGAATCGATCGGCCACACCAAAGATTTCAGCAGGCACGCGGGTCACGGCGGCGAGGGCATCCCACTTCGGCATGCCGTGCGCGACCGCGTTGCCGGCGGCCTGTCGCGTCTTGCCGGCATCGTCGACGTCGGTGTCGTTGATGGAGACCGCAACCGTAACGCCTGCAGCACGCAGTCTCGCCGCATTCGTGAGCGTGGCACCGACCTTGTCGAAACTGTCGGGCAAATTGTCGAGCGGATCGAGAATCACCGGGACGCGCGCAGCGGCGAGTTCTGCCGCGACCCGCCAAGCCTCGGCCCCGCCGCGGATCGCGATATTGAGTTTTTCCTCGCGAGCAAACGCCAAAGCATTGCGGATGTCGATCGCGCGATCGACTTGCAATACGAACAAACCGTTGCCTTTGAGAAACTCGAGCAGCACTTGTCGGCCCGAGGGCGAGAGCAGCCGCTCGTCGTGCACCATCACGAGGTTCGGTGCGCGTGCCTCGACCAGCGCCTGACGCAGCAACATGAACTGCGCCGCACGAGAGCCACCCGACAGATCGTTGGCGTCGCCCCCGAGGTCGACGAACATCGAGCGCACGGGGGCGGGGGCCGAGCCATCGAGGGCCGTCGGCGCGCCGAGACCCGCGACCAGACTACCGCCGCGCGCCGCCGCAGGGGCGAGCACGCTGAAGGTGATGCCGTTGGTGCGATGAACGGCGAGCGACATCGACTCCGGATTGAAGGCGAGCGTGACGTCGAACTCCGGGCGCATCTGCCCGAGGCGCTGTGCGTAGTCGCCAGTCGATTGTTCGAGACCGATTTCTTCGAGACCGATGTGACCCAGACCTCCGAAGATACCCGGGGTCAGGGCACGACCTTTGGCGTCCACGACGCGAGTGCCTGTCGGCGCTGCGAGCGCCGTGCCGATCGCCGTGACTCGCCCATCCTGCACGAGCACGTCGGTACCGGTCAGCGCCGAGGAGGCATCGCGCGTCATGGTGTACACGGTGGCGTTGCGCACGAGCAGCGAACTGCCTCCAGTGTCGGCAGGCGCGGCGGGTGCCACGAGCACCGCAGCGAGTGTCGCGCCGATCAAAGATAGGGTTGATAGAAGTTTCATCGGATCACCCCCGCCGCAGCCGGCTGACCAAGCAGGAAATCGGATTCTGGCAACTCGCGCGGCGCGCCACGATCGAAACGCAGCGCTCCGTCGATGTAGATTTTTTCGGTGAGCGCATAGACGCTGAACGGGTTGCCGTTCCAGACGACGACATCGGCCATCTTGCCGTTCTCGAGCGTACCGATACTCTTCTCGAGACCGATCGCCTTGGCGGCATTGGCCGTCAGCCAGCGGATCGCATGTTCTGGCTTGATGTCGACGCCCATACGCTTGCCAAAGGCCATGCCTTTCGCTGCTTCTTGGTTGAGGCGCTGTATGCCCTCGGCCGAGTCTGAATGAACAACCGTGCAACCACCGGGCGCCGCGTCGACCAGAATCATGTTTTCCGGGATCGCGTCGTAGGACTCCATTTTGAAGCCCCACCAGTCGGCCCATACCGCCGCGCAAACGTTGTTTTCGGCGAGCAGGTTGGAGATCTTGTAGGCCTCGGTAGCGTGATGGAAGGCGCTTACGCGATAACCAAACTCGCGCGCCATGTCGATCACGATCGCCATTTCATCCGCACGATAACAGTGATGCTGGACGAGGATCTCGCCGCGCAAGACGCCGGAGAGCGTTTCGAGGCGCAGGTCGCGCTTCGGAGGTCGCAAATCTTTGGCGCCGGCTGCGCTTCGCGCTTCGTACTGCCGCCAATCGCGCATGTATTCCTGCGCTTCGATCCATTGAGCGCGCCAGCCGGCGACGTTGCCCATGCGAGTGGAGGGCAGCTGACGACGGTTGCCGTAAACGCGTTTCGGATTTTCGCCGCAGGCCATCTTGAGGCCATGCGGAGCGTCCGGGAATTTCATCGCCTGATAGCTGACCGCATGAACATTTTTGATGCTGACCGAGCGACCGCCGAAGAGGTTGGCCGAGCCCGGCAGAACGTGCAGCGTGGTGATGCCGCCTTCGAGTGCAGCCTCGAAGCCCGGATCCTGGGGCCAAATGGAATGTTCGGCCCAAACGTTCGGCGTGGAGGGTGAAGTGGCCTCGTTGCCGTCGGAGTGCGCCTCGACACCGGGTGAGGGATAAACGCCGAGATGCGAGTGCACGTCGATGAGTCCTGGCGTGATCCATTTGCCGCGACCATCGAGCACCACTGCACCCGCCGGGGCCTCGAGAGCGCGTCCGACGGCGGCAATCTTGCCGTCGCTCATCAACACGTCGGCGTCGTCCAGTCGCTCGCCATTTCCGATCAACACCGTCGCGCCGCGAATCAACGTGGGTACGCTGGTTGCCGGTTTGTAGGTCGATGGGTAAGGCGTGGGCGTTGCCGGAGCGATCACGGAGCGCTCGCGCGCAGCCGGCGGCGTCACGGTGGCAGTGGTCGAGCACGCCGTCAGCGTGACGATGACTCCCGCGAGCAGCGCGCGACGCCAGTGGGTCGAAGACAGATCGATCATGAAGCGCAATCTCCCCTTTTTGGTCGGTGATACGTTCAGCCTTGAAATCCCTTTGGCTGGCACGGCAAGATGCCTCATTAGGCCGTCCGGGACAACGGGGTCGCGGCATCGCGGCCCGCCGGCAAGCCAGCGAGAGGCGCGATGTCCTTCAGGACTTTTCAGGAGTTTTACCCCTTCTATCTCGGCGAGCACGCAAACCGTACCTCGCGTCGCCTGCACGTGGTCGGCACAACTCTTGCCGTCGTGCAGCTGGTGCTGGTTTTTTTGACCGTCAACCCGTGGTTGTTGCCAAGCGGCTTCGTCACGGGTTACGCGTTTGCCTGGGTGGGACATTACTTTTTCGAGAAGAACACTCCGGCTACGTTCAAATATCCGCTCTTCAGCCTGCGCGGTGATTTCGCCATGGCCCGTGACGTGTTCACGGGCCGAATTCCCTGGTAAGTCGTGAGTCGCATCGACCGCGTCTTCGAGAAACGCCTGGCTGCCGTCATCAATAGTGGCGAGCGGCGCGTGCTGCAAGGTGGGCGGCGTGGCGTCGAGAAAGAATCGCTGCGCGTGAATCCTGCGGGACGCATTGCGAGCACTCCGCATCCGCAAGCATTGGGTTCGGCGCTGACCAACGATCACATCACCACCGACTATTCCGAAGCGCTGATCGAACTCGTTACGCCGACCTTCAACACCAACTGGGAGCTGCTGCAATATCTTTGCGATCTGCATCAGTTCGTCTATCGGCACCTCGGCGACGAATTGCTGTGGGCGACCAGCATGCCCTGCGTGGTGGATGGCGACGCCAGCATCCCGATCGCGCAGTACGGGCCTTCCAACGTCGGGCGCATGAAGACGATTTATCGCGAGGGTCTTGGCATCCGCTATGGCCGCGTGATGCAGGCGATCTCGGGCGTGCATTTCAACTACTCTTTTCCCGAGCGCTTGTGGCCGATCTGGGCGGCAGCGCGCGAGTCGCGTGACGAAGGTCAGGACTTCGTCTCCGACAGCTATTTTGATTTGCTGCGCAATTACCGTCGCTACGGCTGGATCGTGCTCTATTTGTTCGGTGTGTCGCCGACCGTGTGCAAATCATTTTTGCGCGCGCGCGGCGAGCACTTGCCCGAGTTCGGTCGCGGCACGGCATGGGAGCCCTACGCGACCTCGTTGCGCATGAGCGATCTCGGCTATCGCAATCGCAATCAGGCGGGGCTCGAAGTATCGGTCAACAGTCTCGATGAGTACGTCCGCGATCTCAGCCGTGCCATCAGTCAGCCGCACCCCGAGTACGAACGCCTCGGCGTGCAGGTCGATGGCCAGTGGCGCCAACTCAACGCCAATTTGCTGCAGATCGAGAACGAGTATTACGCCTTCATCCGTCCCAAACGGGTTGCGCGCTCGGGCGAGCGACCGACCAAGGCTTTGCGTCGCGGCGGTGTCGAATACGTCGAAGTACGCGCGCTCGATGTCAGCGCGTTCGATCCGGTCGGCGTCAACCAGAACAAGATGCGCTTCATCGAGGCGTTTCTCGCGCTTTGCGTGATGCGTGACAGCCCGCTGATCGACATCTCCGAACAGGCGACGCTCGACCGCAATCACGTCATGGTGGCGCGACGCGGACGCGAGCCTGGACTCACGCTGGTTCGCGACGGTCGTGACATTCCCATGCTCGAGTGGGCGCGCGAGATCCTCGATCAGATGCAGGGTGTCTGCGAGATGCTCGACGAGGGCGATCCGCAGCGCCCCTACGCGGCAGCACTTGCGGTACAGGCTGCCAAGCTCGATGACGTTGCGCGCACGCCCTCTGCGCGGCTGATCGTCGAGTTGCGCGAGACCGGCGAGTCGTTCTTTGATCTGGCCCTTCGCACTTCGGCGGCGCACAAGGCCTATTTCCTCGATTTGTACCAGCCGAACGAGCAGCGCCTGCGCGAATTCGCCGACGAAGCGGCCGAGTCGCTGGTCGCCGCCGAGGCGATGGCACGTGCGCCGCAGCAGGACTTTGCCGAGTTTCTCGCCGGCTATTTTTCGTAGATCGCGATTTCGCGGCGACCTGCGGAGTCGCGC
>RGYP01000145.1 GCA_010031985.1 Gammaproteobacteria bacterium | reverse complement strand
GTGAGTCTGCGCGGGTGGTCGGCCTACATGGACGACATGCTGCCGAAGGCCTACGCCATCACCTCTGCGGTGCCCTATCTCGGCACGGCCATGTTTTACCTGCAACGCGGTTGGAGCCTCATCGATCAGGCCCTGCAGCCCGCTCTCGTCATGGCCGAGTCGGGCATGAGCGTCGTCGATCACGATCTCGCGCTCGCGCAGCGAACGGTGCATGCGGCCTATCCCGCAGCTCTGGAGAGCGTCATCCGCCAGGTCGTCGAACGCAACGACACGCGCTACGAAGTCAGCACGGGCGGGCAGTGGATGCTGATGCGTACCGCCCTCGAGTGGTCGAATTTCACGGCGTTCTACGGCGGCTCCTGGCGTTGGCGACAACGCGACGTCGTGCAGCGCTCCATGGACGGCTTCAGTCACGAACGTAATTGGAGCCTCAATCTGCTGCCCGGTGGGCTCGTCGGTCGTCTCGAAAAGCGCGCAGGCACCGACCTCGTCGACTTCGATACGTGGCGTGCCATCGAGACTTTGGCTCTGCATCAGCGACGCTATCTGATCTTTGGTCGCATGCGAGAAGTTACGCCGATCGGTTGGGCCGGCATCGAAAACGGCAATCGCTCGTTCGCTCGCGGTGTTCACGGCGGTGTTTACCGAACCAACCCTCGAACGGCGCGCCTCGCCGAACAATCGATGCGCTCTGCCGCCGGGTATCTCGGTCTGCCCTCGATGTGGGACCTGTCGGCGATTCAGCGGGCGGTGTTCTCGCCACCAGTCATCGCCGTTCGCGTGTCGCTACCCGAGAGCGCGCGTCGCGGTGCGGCAGGCTGGTTCGGCTTCAATTCGCTCACCGGCTTGTCGTATGCAGATCCGCAGGATGCCGATTCTCCGGTCATCGAGAAGCCGCTCGGCGAGAAGTTACTCGGCAGTCGGACTGCTTCGCCGATGATGGTCGAGGCGGCCGCGACCACCTCGTTCGTACGCCCCGTCCCTCGGGTCGACGGCGCGCAGGAGGCGCCGAGTCTCTACAACCCTTATTGGCGACCGCGACTGACCCGTCTTTCGGTCGTCGATCGTCTGCAACTCGCTGCTCTCGACGGTGATCCGCTGTGGCTGGCCGGGGTGCCCCGATGATTAGCAAGCCTCGTGGGCAAGCCCTTCTCGAAACGCTCGTGGCGTTGCTTTTTCTCACGCCGCTATTTTTTTGTGCGGTCTATCTCGCCGATTTGCATCGCGCCGGTTTCGGGGCGGCGCTCGCCGTGCGCGAAATCGCCCTCGCGTCCCTGCACGATCCCTCGGGTGCGCTAGATCCCGTCGTCGTCCGTGCACTGCAAGATCTCGCGATACCCGCCGACTCGACGAGCGGCGAGTTACGTCAACCGCAGGTCGAGGAGGTCTATCTCGACAGCGCGCCTCGGTTGGCAGAAACGGCAGCTGGTGTCATGTTGCTGCCCGCAAAGCTGCTAGGCAGTGGCGAATTCGACCTGCCGCCGTGGTCGGCGCGCAGCGTCACGACTACCGTCGCGATGGGCGACACCATCGTACTCGGTGTGCCTTTCGAGTCGCCCGTCGCACTTCGAGAAAACCTCTTTTTCTTTGTCGGGCATGGTGCTGCCAGGGGCCCCGAGCAGGTGCGCGCGCGAACCGCTGCACTCAGTGTCGCCGGGTCGCTGGCCGCCGCCGCAAAACCCCTCGAAACCGTGCTGAGTGTCGCCAGCATCGTCGAGCCGGCGCTCGAGCGGCTCTGCATCGGGCGCATCGATCCCGACATCGTTCCCGAGGACCGGCTCGCCGGTTCGACGTCCCGTCCACCAGACCTGAGGTACCAACCATGTTGATCCACCGACGTTTTCTTCTCTCGATGGCCTGCCTCTCGATGCAAGCCGCGCTTGCGGCACTCGCGATGTCGACCGCGCACGCGAGTCCTGCCGAGTTCATGCAGGCCTCTGAGCCGATGCAGTTTAGAGTCAACGGACTGGCTCTGGACGTGCGCTCCGCGCTCGTGGCGATGCCGCGCGAGTCCTTGGTGCAGGCCATCCTTGCGGGCTGGCGAGACGCGGGCCATCAGGGGCTCAGCTTTTCGCCGAGCGACGATCGCACGGTGCTTGGCCGGCAAATCGGCCCGCTGCACGAGACGCTCACCTTGCTCTCTACCGACGATCCGTTGCGTACGGCCATCGTCCTCGCCACGCAAGATTTGCGGCAAGTGCTCGGCACCGCGCCGCCGCCGCCCTTTGGTTTGCCCGCGGGCCTTCGCATCATCGACACCATCGAAGAAATCAATGGTGAGGAACCGACTATCACCTACCGCATGGATAGCGATCTGCCGACGCGCGAGTCCATCGAGCGACTACGCGCCTCGGTGGTCTCTGCCGCCTGGAGCATCGACTCGCGCACGTTGAGCGGCAAGGGTCCTTCGATGATGGAGGCCTCGCGCGGCTCGCAAAAATTGGTGGCCACCGCGCTGGTGGCGCCGCGGGGCAATCCAAGCCGGGTCGTCGTGCAGGTGATTGGCCGTGCACCGTGAGCGAGGGCAGGCCATGGTCGAAGTCGTCGTCGTTACTTTGATCGTGACGCTCGCGATTTGCACGCCGTGGCTGAACGGTGAATCGCCTGCCGAGCTCTTGCTCGACAGCCTTGCCGCACTGACCGGCTCGTTCATCGATTGGCTCAAAGTGATCTAGCGCCGATCGCCCACCCACGCTCCACGTCTACGGAGGCCTCATCCTCAATGAAACTTCCTGCTGCATCGGTCTGGCTGGGTTTGGCGGCGGCGGCGGCCGGTCTATTCGCCTTTTACGCCGCACAGCGTTACCTCACGGATAGTTCCGCCGAAGTCGAGCGGGCGTGGCAGGCGCGATATGCGCCGCGCGATGTGCTCGTCGCCGCCCGTGATCTCGATCCCGGACGGCCGTTGGCCGCGCCCGATCTCGCCAAGCGTGCCGTGCCGTCCGCGTTCGTGCCCGGAGGTGCGTTCGAGCCTGCGCGCTTGCGCGAGGTGATCGGCAAGCCATTACTGTTGCCGCTACGAGCCGGCGATCCGATCGTCGACTCGCAGGTGGCGGGGCGTAACGAGACCGCACTGGCGGCTCGGCTCAGTGACGGCGCGCGCGCGGTGACGGTGCCTGTCGACGAAGTGAGTTCGCAAGCGGGTTTGGTTCGCCCCGGCGATCGGGTCGATCTCATGCTCGCCGAAGAAATCGAGAGCAGCGACGAGCGCTGCATTCGCGTGAAACCCTTGCTCGAATCACTGGCGGTGCTGGCGACCGGTCGAGTGCAGGGCGATGCGACACAGGGTGCCGAGGCCTTGTTGCGGCGCGGGATCGATGCCACGAGCTATTCGACGATCACCCTCGACGTGACGCCCGAACAGGCACAGCAACTCGCGCTCGCCTTGCGCGTCGGCGAACTCATCCCCTTGCTGCGCGGCGATGCGGACACCTCACCGATGCAGCTCGTCGAGCGTATCGAGGGTCGTCCGGGCTGCGCCCGCCGGGGCGATGCCCCGTCCGGCGAAAGATCACCTGCTGCGGCGCGCGGTCGCAACATTGAGCTGCTCATCGGTGGCGAGGCGAGCGCCCAACGCACCCGACTTTGGGTACCTCTTACGGCCGCGACGAAATCTTCGAGGCGCGAACCATGAACGTATTCGGTTTTCTCCGCGCGCTCGCTTTGGGCAAATTACGACGTGTCGCGCGCTCGGCGTTGCCCTGGCTATTCGTCTTTTGTGCGTTGTCGTTTCACGCCTCTGCACAAATTGCCGCTGAGTTACCGGCGCGCCTCGAACTCTTCGTCGGCGATAGCCGCGTACTTCAAGCGACGACTTCTCGCATTGCGGTGGGTAACGGCAAGGTGGTTTCGGCATCGCCCGTCAACTCGGAACAGGTGGTGCTGATCGGTCAGGGTGTCGGTGAGAGCGTGGTGCAGCTATGGCTCGCCGATGGACGGCAGCACCGAATGACGGTAGCCGTCGGCGTGGCCGACGTCGAAGCCTTGCGCACGACGATCGACGACATGCTGAGCGGCGTCGATGGTGTGACCGCGCGCGTCGTCGGTCGTCGGGTATTGCTCGAAGGCGATGCGGCCGACACCCGCGCCCGCGAACGAGCTGCAGCCATCGCCGCGCTCTATCCGCAATCGGTCACGGACTTCGTCGGTAAAGTCGGCTGGGAGAGCATGGTCCACGTCGATGTGCGGATCGTCGAATTTCGTCGTGGTCAATTGAGCGAGCTCGGCATTCGCTGGCGCGATGAAGTCAGTGGCCCCAGTGCCGGGGTGATTGCCGACTTCGTCACCAACGATCGGTTCCGTATTCGTGCGGAGAGCGATCCGATCCCCGAAACCGCCTTCGACCCCGTGCCTGGCCACACCTCGGCAAAGGCGTATCTCGGCATCTCGACCGTGCTCGACTCGCGACTGCGCGCGCTCGCGATCTCCGGCGAGGCGAGCTTCGTTGCCGAGCCCCGACTCAGTTGTCGAAGTGGAGGTACGGCCCGTTTCGTAGCCGGTGGCGAGATTCCGATCCCGATCGTCAACGGTGTCGGTGCGACGGATGTCGAGTTTCGCGAGTACGGCGTCATCCTCGAGGTGCGGCCTGTCGTCGATGCGGCCGGCGGGGTTTCGATGCGCGTCGAGACGGAGCTCAGCCAAGTCGACAACGCGCAGCGTGTGGCCGGGATTCCCGGTTTGCTCAAAAGAAGATCGGTCACGGATCTGAACGTGCAGGCGGGTGAGACGGTGGTCATCGCCGGTTTGATCCAGCAGCAGCGCAGTACCGACGATAGCGGTGTTCCGGGCTTGTCGAAGATCCCCGGTGCAGGACGCTTGTTCGGAGTGCGCGGCAAACGTACCGAAGACTCCGAAGTGGTGATCTTCTTGACGCCGCGTGTCGAGCGTAGCGGCGAGTCTGCTTTGATCAACGACCAGCGCCTGCGCGAAGTCCTGCAGCGCGCGAACTTTCCGCCGGATGCACGCCAGGGTTCATTCCTGCCTGGCAATGCGGCGGTTCGGCAGCCCGAGCCCCGGCCCGAGCCGATCCCGCGCCCGTCGTCGCGCAAGGCCTACTGAGGGTCTCCCATGTTCCTGCACGTCTCGCGCAAGTCACAGCCCCCCGAGTGCATGCCGGTTTCGCAGGGCTTGCACTGGATCGGTAGCGGGGAGGATTGCGCCGTCAAGGTTGCGGGTGTCGGGATCGGTGCGCGACATGCGCGACTCGATCTTGCGGTCGATGGGAAATTCGGCGTCGTCGATCTCGGTAGCCCCGCCGGAATCCGGGTGAATGGCGAGCGGGTGGTGACGGCGGGCCCTCTCAGTGAGCGCGACATCATCAGTTGTGGCGACGCCGATATCCGCGTGCTTGCCGTTGTCGCAACGAACAAAGATGTCGAGGGCTGCGAAAAGAACCTCGTGAACGAAACCCGTGCCAAAACGTTCGACTCTGGCTCGCTGTCTACCAAAGAAATACGACGCTCTTCGGTGCTGCTCGAAGCGGCGCG
>RGYP01000144.1 GCA_010031985.1 Gammaproteobacteria bacterium | reverse complement strand
GATCTCGTGCGCACGCCACACATCGAGGCGAGTCAGCATTTGCAGCTGCGTCCGGGCACCAACGTCGCCATCGTCAATGCGCTCGCACATGTCATCGTCACCGAAGGGCTAATCAACGAGGCCTTCGTCCGCGAACGTTGCGATCTCGCTGAATTCTCGAGCTGGGCGAATTTCGTCGCCGAGCCGCGCAACAGTCCGGAACAGACCGAGAGCATCACCGGCGTACCGGCTGCGACGGTACGTGCCGCAGCACGGCTCTATGCCACCGGCGGCAATGCGGCGATCTACTACGGGCTCGGCGTGACCGAGCACAGTCAGGGCACGACCATGGTGATGGGTATCGCGAATCTCGCGATGGCGACCGGCAACATCGGTCGACCCGGCGTCGGCGTGAACCCCTTGCGCGGTCAAAACAACGTGCAGGGCTCCTGCGACATGGGCTCGTTCCCGCACGAGTTCTCGGGCTATCGCCACGTCTCGGACGATGCGGCGCGCGAACTCTTCGAGAACATCTGGGGCGTGCCGCTGCAGTCGGAGCCGGGACTGCGTATCCCGAACATGTTCGATGCGGCGATCGACGGCAGCTTCAAGGGCCTTTTCATTCAGGGCGAGGACTTCGCACAGTCCGACCCGGACACCCAGCACGTGGTCGAAGGGCTGAGCGCAATGGAATGCGTCGTCGTCCACGATCTGTTTTTGAACGAGACCGCGAAGTACGCCCACGTATTTTTGCCCGGCGCGTCGTTCCTCGAGAAGGATGGCACCTTCACCAACGCCGAGCGTCGCATCAGTCGCGTACGCAAGGTCATGCCGCCGCGCGCCGGGCTTGCCGATTGGCAGGCCGTGATGGCGGTCTGCAAGGCGCTCGGCCACACCATGCACTACGAGCATCCCTCGCAGATCATGGATGAAATCGCACGTACCACGCCCTCGTTCGCGGGGGTCAGCTACGGGCGAATCGACGAGCTCGGCTCCATTCAGTGGCCCTGCAACGACAAGGCGCCGACGGGCACGCCGGTCATGCACGCCTCGGGCTTCGTGCGTGGCAAGGGTCGCTTCATGATCACGGAGTACGTACCGACCGACGAGCGATCGTCGGCGCGGTTCCCGTTGCTGCTGACGACTGGGCGCATTCTGTCGCAATACAACGTCGGTACGCAGACGCGGCGGACGCCGAACATGCAGTGGCACTCGGGCGACCTGCTCGAGATTCATCCGCATGATGCCGAGCAACGGGGTATTCGCGACGGGGATCTGGTGCGACTCACGAGTCGCACGGGCGGGACCGAGCTGCGCGCGGATATCACCGATCGCGTGGCGCCCGGCGTCGTCTACACGACTTTCCATCACCCCGACACCCACATCAACGTCGTGACCACGGAGTACTCCGACTGGGCGACCAACTGCCCGGAGTACAAGGTCACCGCCGTGCAGGTTTCGGCCGCGAATGGGTCTGCCGCCGCCCGCAGCTGAGGTCGCACGCCTCGCGATCGGCAAGGCGGCTGCGGCGGAGCGGCGCAAGCTGCCCGAGGAAGTGGCGATTTCATTGACCTACAACCGCGCCTCCTATGCGGTGATGATGGCGACTCCGCTCGATCTCGAAGACTTCGGGCTCGGGTTCACCCTCAACGAGGGTTTGATCGAGAGCGTCGACGAACTCGCCGAGCTCGAGCTTTGCACTCACGAACTGGGACTCGAGCTGCGCATGACCTTGGTCGGCGCGGCAGCCGAACGCACGGCCGAGCGGCGTAGGCGCATTGCAGGCCCGGTCGGTTGCGGTTTGTGTGGTATCGAAAGCCTGGAAGAGGCTTTGCGACCGCTGCCGCGCGTGCGGTCCGCGTCGATCGTCAGCCAGCAGGAAGTCTTCGCTGCGCTCCACGCGCTGAGCTCGCAGCAGGCACTCAATCGCGAGACCCGAGCTGTCCACGCGGCGGGCTACTGGTTGCGCGGGCAGGGGGTCGTGGCGGTGCGCGAGGACGTGGGTCGGCATAATGCACTCGACAAGCTCGCCGGCGCGCTTGCGCGTGGCGGCGAGTCGGCGGCGAACGGGATGCTGCTGATTTCGAGCCGCGTCTCCATCGAGATGGTGCAGAAGGCGACCATGATGGGCGCAGGCATACTGGTGGCGGTATCGGCGCCGACGGCGCTCGCCGTGCGTTCGGCAGAGGCCGCGGGTTTGACATTGGTGGCGATTGCGCGCGACGACGGATTCGAGGTGTTCAGCGCACCCGAGAGGATCAAGACATGAACGTGGAAAAGCTCGTACGGATGGCGAACCAGATCGCCGGTTTCTTTGGCCATGAAGGACGAGACAAGGCGCCGGCCAGCATCGCCGATCACATCCATAAATTCTGGGATCCGCGCATGCGCAAGGAAATCATCGAGGCCGTGACCGCCGAGCGTGCCAAGAACCTCGATCCGCTCGCTTTGATCGCAGTACGGCAACTGGCCGCCGAGGCGGCTGCTGCACCGGCGGCGCGCTCGGCTGCGGTCAAAGGCGCCGCGGCGCCGGTCGCGAAGCTCGCGAGTCACAACCCGGCAAATGGTGAATGGCTCGGCGAGGTGCCGATCGCCGGTGCCGTGCAGATCGACGAAGCCGTGCAGCGGGCGCGCGCGGCGCAACCGGCTTGGGCGGCGCTCAGTGGCACCGAGCGTGCGCGAGTGCTGCGGCGCGTCGCCGACATCCTGCGTGAGCGCAACGACGAGCTATCGCTGATCGAGATGCGCGATACCGGCAAGCCGATACAGGAGACCCGCGTCGTCGACATCGTCTCGGGGGTCGAGTGCTTCGAATATTTCGCCGCGCTCGCGACGGGTGCGGCCGGCGAGCACATCGATCTTGGGCCGGCAGGTTTCGGCTACACGCGCCGCGAGGCGCTCGGCGTGGTGGCGGGCATCGGTGCCTGGAACTACCCCATGCAGACGGCCTGCTGGAAGACGGCGCCGGCGCTCGCTTTTGGCAACGCGATGATTTTCAAGCCCGCCGAGCTCACACCGCTCAGTGCGGCGGAGCTTCCGGGCGTCATGAAGGCGGCCGGGGTGCCCGACGGAATATTTCAGGTGGTGCAGGGCGGCGTGGAAACCGGGCGTCTGCTCACCCGTCATCCGGGCATCGCCAAGGTTTCTTTGACCGGCTCCGTCGAAACCGGCAAGGCGGTGATGGGTGATGCAGCGGGCACGCTGAAGCACGTGACGCTCGAGCTTGGTGGCAAATCGCCGCTATTGATCTTCCCCGATGCCAAGCTCGATCAGGCGGTCTCAGGTGCGTTGCTCGGCAATTTCTACTCGGCGGGCGAGGTCTGTTCGAACGCGACCCGTGTCTTCGTGCATCGCTCGATCAAAGAAGAATTTTTGCGACGGCTGCTTGCGAGGGTGTCGGCGATGAAGATCGGCGATCCTGCTGATCCGAGCACGCAAGTGGGTTCGCTCATTTCCGAGGAGCATCTGCACAAGGTGATGTCCTACATCGAGATGGGCAAGCAGGAGGGTGCGCGGGTGCTGATCGGTGGCAAGCGGCTGACCGAGGGCGCGTTCGGCAAAGGCTTCTTCGTCACGCCCACCGTGTTCGAGGGATGTCGCGACGATATGAGCATCGTGCGCGAAGAAATCTTCGGTCCGGTGATGATGGTGCTCGACTTCGACGACGAAGACGAAGCCATCGAACGTGCCAATGCCACCGAGTTCGGTCTTTCGGCGGGGGTCTTCACGCAGGATCTGAACCGCGCCCACCGAGTGATCGCCAAACTGCAGGCGGGCAGTTGCTGGATCAATCACTACAACATTTGCCCGATGGAATTGCCCTTCGGGGGCTACAAACATTCGGGGATCGGCCGCGAGAACGGGCGCATCACCATGGAGTACTACACGCAGCTCAAGAGCGTGTACGTCGCCAAAGGCGATATCGACGCACCGTACTGAGCCCGCGCTGTCATGCAACACGAAGAGTTCGATTACATCATCGTGGGTGCAGGCTCCGCGGGTTGCGTACTCGCCAATCGCTTGACGGCAAGTGGGCAGCATCGCGTGCTGCTGCTCGAGTACGGTGGCTCCGATCGATCGGTGTTCATCCGCATGCCTTCGGCGCTCGCAATTCCGATGAACCGCAAGCGCTACAACTGGTTCTATCACAGCGAGCCCGAGCCCGGACTCGGCGGTCGTCGCCTGCACACGCCTCGCGGCAAGGTGCTCGGCGGCTCCTCCTCGATCAACGGCATGGTGTACGTCCGCGGCAATCCGCTCGATTTCGAACGCTGGCAGGAGGAGGGCGCGAGCGGCTGGAGCTATGCCGACGTCTTGCCCTACTTCCGACGCGCCGAAACCCGTGCGAGCGGCGGTGACGACTATCGTGGTGGCGATGGCCCCTTGCAGACCCGTTACGGCAGTCTGCAAAACCCGCTGCACGGCGCATGGCTCGCGGCAGCTCGCGAAGCCGGGTATCCGCTCACCGATGACATCAACGGCTATCAGCAGGAGGGATTCGGTCGCTTCGACATGACGGTGGGTGCGGGACAGCGCTGCAGTGCGGCGGTCGCGTACCTGCACCCGGTTCGTTCGCGCCGCAACCTCGTGGTGCGCACGGCGGCGCTTGTGCAACGTGTCTTGTTCGACGGTGAGCGCGCGGTCGGCGTTGAATATCGGCGTGGCAATGCGAGTCACCGGGTTCATGCGAGTCGTGAAGTGATCGTGAGTGCAGGGCCCATCAATTCGCCGCAACTGCTCAAGCTCTCGGGCCTCGGGCCCGCGGCGGAGCTGCGCGAACACGGTATCGACGTGGTGCAAGATCTGCCCGGCGTCGGCGAAAACCTGCACGATCATCTCGAGTTTTATTTTCAGCTCGCCTGCCGCGAACCGATTACTTTGTACTCGGCGATGAATCCGCTCGCCAAAGCCTGGATCGGCGCGCGCTGGTTGCTGTCGCGTAGTGGTCTCGGTGCGACCAATCATTTCGAGACGGGCGGCTTCATTCGCAGTCGAGCGGGCGTCCGCTACCCCGATCTGCAGTATCACTTCCTGCCGCTCGCGGTCGCCTACGATGGTTCGAGCGGGGCCTCGGAGCACGGGTTTCAGGCGCACGTCGGACCGATGCGCACGCGCAGCCGGGGTTGGGTACGGTTGCGTTCGGCCGATCCCGCCGAGGCACCGCGTATCTTTTTCAATTACCTCGGCGAAGCCGACGACCTCGTCGAGATGCGGGCCTGCGTGCGACTGACCCGCGAGATCTTTGCGCAGCCGGCCTTTGATCGCTATCGCGGTCGCGAGATCCAGCCGGGCGAGGGCGTGCAGAGCGATGCCGAGATCGACGCCTTCGTGCGCCAGCACGTCGAGAGCGCGTATCACCCCTGCGGCACCTGCCGCATGGGCGGTGCCGACGATGCTCTCGCCGTGGTCGATCCCGAGACTCGGGTGCGTGGGGTATCAGGGCTACGCGTGGTTGACTCGTCGATCATGCCCTCGATCACCACCGGCAACCTCAATGCGCCCACCATCATGTT
>RGYP01000143.1 GCA_010031985.1 Gammaproteobacteria bacterium | reverse complement strand
CCAGGTCCCGAAGAAATCGGGATATTGCCGATGGAGAAGGGACCTGGAGGGACGTCCTGCTGTGTCACGAGCGCATTGTTCACGAAGACATCGACCGTCGATGGCACGACTGCAGAGCCCGAAACCGTTTGCATCGGCAGCAAGGAAAGACCAGGTCTCGTGGCAAAGTTGGTGCCGAACTGCACGCCACCGAAGCGCAGCGACCGGCCCCAGCCTTCGGCGCTGCGACTAACCGAATCTCCGATGCGCAGCGTGGCAACACGCTGCGGAAAATCTTTACTCCAAAAGGATTCCAGACGGATTCCCCGGCGATCATTGCCGCGCAGAAAAAACTGACTGCTACCCATACCCAGTCGATTGAAGGCGCCAACCTCGACGGTTGCCAGCGGATCGGAGACCTCGGGCGTGCGCTGCCAAACCGCATCGTAGGAGAGAAACCCGCCGAAACCAGCGGCTGCGGGCACCGGACGCGTCACCATTTCGCTCGCGCGTTGCGTCGTCTCGAACGCGTTCGCGGGCAGCATGACTTCGATTAATTGTCGAGTATCATTGACCGAGATCGCAGCGCCATCCAACGAAAACACATCGAAATAGTTGGCCCCGCCAATGATTCGATCTGCAAGTACGGGTGGCCGGATACGCCACCGGCGCAATTGATCCGCGGTTGCAAAAATACGCCCCGACTCGTCACGCAACAGTACGACGGCCTCCTCTTTTTCGACCCGGTTTATCACGACCTGCATGACGATCTCGACGAAGTGAGTGCGGGCTTGGGCCCCTGCAGCCGTGGCGCTGTTCTGGGGCGCCACCGCCAGCAAGGCGCACACAAGCCCCAGGCGCACTCCAGGCGATCGGGTCACACTGTCGTACCAACGAGGCGACATCACGGCAAAGCAATCTCGGCGCGAAGTTCGCCAGCGTCCGAATAGCCTTCGAGCATCAGCGACTGCCGGTCAAGGATCGCGCCATCCTCCAACTGCAAAGGCCAGTCGTGATGCCTGCCGGGAAGCAGATAGGCGGGGCTCGGTTGCCGAGCGACTACCGACGAACCTTGTTTCAGCTGAAGATTCGCAAGTTGTACGTGAGCGTTACCCATGTTTCGAGCCGTCAGGCGCAGGTCGCCCGAGTCGTCTCTGCGTAGGGCCCACTGTAATTCTGGCTTGGCATCGTTCGACGGCTTCAAGAAAAGCGGAACCGACAGTCGCAATGTCATTGCAACACCAGACAACGGCTTCTCCGTAGCCGCAGGAATTTCTGTCAAAAATATCCTGTAGGACTGTTCCTGATACGGATGCGGATCACGTCGCAGACCGACACGCACTACCTGAGATGAACGGGGCGCCAAGGAAAAAATCATTGGCGTGAGAATGATGTCTCGGGTGGGCGTGTACTCGTCTCCGGCGTCACCCTGCGTCCACAGCACCGAGCGAACGTCTATGGTCACCGGCGAATCCGCGTCGTTCCGGATGGTGAAAGAACCCACTCGCCGCTGCTCGGAAAGTTCGAGCCGAATGGGCATGATGGTGAAGCCCCCAGCCGAAACGTTCGGTGAAATCAAAACGGTACCGATTGCGATCAGCGAAGCCAGAGCCCGACGTCGATTGAATTGCAAATTCATTGGAAGACTCAGTAAGTCAAAGTGATGGTGATGGAATCGGTGTACTGCCCCGGCACAGCGGTCGACTGTCCTGCCGGAATCACACCATGAACGACGAATTGCATCGTCGAGGCGAGACCTAATCCGGAGGCGACGACCGTAGCGCTGCCCGCCGTACCGTCCCCCCACACGGTGCTGCGAGTGACCGACGTGTAGAGCTGATAATCGAGCGTATTGCCGCGCCCATCGGCCAGTCGTCGCGCGGAGATGCTCGAACCCGCCGTCGTTCCACGATCGAGCGAAACGGACACCGGTGTCGATGCACTGCACTGCACACTAATACTTGCAGTGGCTACGCTGTCATTGCCTGCGGGTTGGTATTCACCGAATGCGAGCGGCGCGATCGTCAGCGCTCGGCATGTCGGTAGCACGGTCGCGGTCGACGTCACCGTACCTCCAGCCGTGGCCGCGCGCGCATCGGCAAGCGCAGTGCAGGCGATGATGCTCGCGAAATACAGGTGACCGACATGCATCAGTAGGTCACGGTGATGGTGATCGAGTCGCTATAAGTCCCCGGAATCGCCGCGGACTGACCTTTCGGAATACGAGAGAAAATGGTCAGCGATACATTGGTCAGCATCCCGACCCCGGTGGCCGCAATCGTGGACGTTCCCCCTGTGCCGTCCCCCCAGATGGCGAGACGCGCGCTGCTGGTGAACAGGTTGTAGTTCAGACGATTGGCGCCACTCGACAGTTGTCGCTGCGCAAGCGATCCGCTGCCGCTGCTCGCGGAAAGCGTCAGCGGCGTCGTATTCGTGCACTGCAGAGTCAGCGTCGTCTGGGCATCGTTGTCCGCTACCGACGCCGGATCGTAGTCTCCGTGATTGAGCGTACCGGAGACGAAGTTCTGACAGCTGGCCTTGACGATTGCGCTCACCGGCAACGTGCCGGTGAGCGTCGCTGCCTCGCTGATCGAGATAAAGGCATAAACGGCGACGATTCCGCCAAAGATTAACTCGGTTTTGGTATGCATCGCGTTTGACCAGACGCGCCAAAGACTCCCGGCACCCCTTGCGGGGAGCCGGGTGCACGAGAAGGATGGGGGATCAGTAACCGACGGTGACCGTCACGGTATCGCTGTAACTACCCTCTTCGCTATTGAGTTGGCGGTCAGGAATCTGTCCGTACACCGTGAACTCGAGATCGGTACCGAGTCCGATGCCAGTAGCCGAAACCTTGGACGTACCGTCGTCCCAATTTTTGGTGTAGCCCGCGTCGGAAAACAGCTTGTATTCGATCGTCTTGCCAGCCCCGGCTTGCATCATTCGGGTGGTGGTCGTCCCACCGGGAGTCGCTCCCTTGTCGAGCGCGATGGTCACCGGGCTGCCCTTGGTGCACTTGACCTTGATGGTCGAGTTTGCAGTCTTCGGACTCACGGCATCGGGCGTGTACGTACCGAACGCCATCGCGGTCGCCGTCACGGCATTGCACTGGTGGATGACATTGGCAGTCGGGGTGAAGGTGGTCGTTTGCGAAGCTGCGAACGACTGCGGTCCGGCGATGACCAGCAACGCCGCAGCGGCGCCAAACACGAGAACCGATTTGGAATTGACGAGCATGTGAACTCTCCGTTGATGTTTTGCTGAATACCCAACGGCGAAACTTAAAGACCGCTGGGAACGGTCAATAATTTATCGATCGGTTCGAGAGGGCTTCGTCGGATAGCGCACGAAAATCGAGGTTGCCGCGCTCGTCACGGCATCCCTATGATCAGACCATGGCCCACATGAAAATACGTGTTGCTTCGCCAGCAGACGCTGCAGCGCTGGCGCAGATCGCCGAAGAAACCTTTCGACAGGCCTTCGGCGAGCTCAATGCGGCAGCGGATATGGAACTGTATTGCCGCAGCCATTTCGGCACGGCCAGGCAAGGGGCGGAAATCGCCGCAGCCGATGGTGCTTCGCTGCTCGTCGAGTGCCAAGGCGAATTGGTAGGGTTTTCTCAGCTGCGTTGGAGCGCGGCACCCGATTGTGTCGCAGGTCCCTCGCCCGGCGAAATTGCCCGTTTTTATCTGCTAAGCGAGTTCCACGGCAAAGGCGTTGCATCAGAGCTCATGCGGGTCTCTCTCGAGACTCTGCAGAGCCATGATTGCAAAACGGCTTGGCTCGGCGTCTGGCAAGAAAATCCGCGAGCCATCGCGTTTTATCGGAAGCACGGCTTTCACGTAGTGGGTGAGCAAATTTTCGTGCTGGGCAACGACCACCAGCGCGACTTCGTACTGACACGATCGCTGACAGATGACGATCGCTGACAGATCAATGACTCAGCCGCGAAAATCTTTGGCGACGATATAAACCTCGCGCGACTCCGGACGCGAAGCTTTGGGCTTGCGGATCGACACCTTCTTGAAGCTTTTGCGCAGCTCCTTCACGTATTCGTCCGACCCTTGCCCCTGAAACATCTTGGCAACGAAAGCGGCCCCCGGCTTGAGTGCCAGGCGCACGGTGTCCAGGGCGAGCTCGAGAAAATAAATCGATCGCGCCTGGTCTGCGGAGTCGATCCCGCTGAGGTTGGGAGCGATGTCGGAGACGATCAGATCGAATTTTTCGTCTCGAAGCCACATACGAATTTGCTCGACTACGGCGTCGGTCGTGAAATCGCCCTGAATGAAATCGACGTTGTTGATCGGGTCCATGGGCAGGATGTCTGTCGCCAATACCCGGCCCTTGGCGCCGACGGCCTTTGCCGCGACCTGCGACCATCCGCCGGGTGCCGAACCGAGATCCATCACCCACTGGCCCGGGCGCAGCAGGTGATCTTTCTCGTTCAATTCGATCAGCTTGTAGGCCGACCGCGACCGGTAGCCCTCTTTTTGGGCGAGTTTGACGTAGGGGTCGGTGACGTGACGGCGCAGCCAACTACCGCTGCTCTTGGATCGGGCCATGATGGCGATAGACTAGCGCGATTCGAAACCTTTGTCGGGTATACCGACCAGGACCGGACCATGATCCGCATCACCGAACTCTCGCTCCCTTGGGGTGATCCCGCAGACCCCCGTACGCAGGACGCACTGCGGCGGGCGATTTTGCAGCGTCTGAAAATCGAGGCGAGCGACCTCCTCGGTTTCACGGTTTTCAAGCGCAGTCATGATGCACGACGCAAGGATCGCGAGATCGCCTTCGTGTACATCCTGGATGTGGAAGTGCAGGACGAAGACCATGTTCTCGCGAAGCATCGCGACGATCGGCATGTCGCCGTCGCACCGGATACGAGCTTTCGACCCCCGCCACGCGCAGCGAACCCTGGCGAGGATCGACCCATCGTGGTCGGCTTCGGTCCCTGCGGTGTGTTCGCGGCACTGGTGCTGGCGCAGCAGGGATATCGCCCCATCGTGCTCGAGCGCGGTCGTGACGTTCGACAGCGTACCCAAGACACTTGGGGCTTGTGGCGCAAGCGCACGTTGATCACCGAGTCGAACGTTCAATTCGGCGAGGGGGGCGCCGGTCTTTTTTCAGACGGCAAGCTCTACAGTCAGATCAAAGATCCGCGTCATCTCGGTCGCCAGGTCATGCGCGAATTCGTGCGGGCCGGCGCACCGCCCGAGATCATGTATGTCAGCAAGCCGCACATCGGTACTTTTCGCCTGACCGGAGTCGTCGCGAAGCTGCGAAAAGAAATCATCGATCTTGGCGGAGAGATCCACTTCGAGAGCAAGGTGGTTGATCTCGTCATCGAACAGGGAGAACTACGCGGCGTCGTGCTCGCCAGTGGCGAATTCATCGCCTCCCGGCATGTCGTTCTCGCGCTCGGACACAGTTCGCGCGATACCTTCCGGATGCTCGATCAAAGAAAGGTTTTCATGGAGCCGAAGCCCTTCGCGATCGGCTTTCGGATCGAGCATCCGCAATCTCTCATCGACCGC
>RGYP01000142.1 GCA_010031985.1 Gammaproteobacteria bacterium | reverse complement strand
GATCGTTCGATCGTTTCGGGTTCGCGTTGCTGGCCACCTGCATCCTCACGCTGCAACTCGCCGTCGATCGCGGTCAGCAACTCGACTGGTTCGACTCCCCCGAAATCGTCATCGAGGTCGCCGTCGGCGTGCTGGCGGCCTACATGTTCGTCGTCCACTCGAGGACGGGGCGTCGCACGCTGTTCCCCGGTGCGTTGCTGCGTGACCGTAATCTGGTGCTCGGCGTCGCGATGTCGGTTCTCGTCGGTTGGCCGTTCATGGGCGCCATGGTGTTGCTGCCGCAATTCCTGCAGGAAGTGCAGGGCTACTCGGTCGTCGATGCCGGTATTCTGATGGCGCCGCGCGGCCTCGGACTCATCGTCTCGATGTTGGCCTTGAGTCGCATCGGACCACTGATCGATTTACGCATGGCGTTTTCTTTGGGCTGCGTGCTCAACACCGTGGGGCTGCTCGCCTTTGCGTGGTTGCCGGCCGACGTGCCCGCCAACGTCTTGACCGGCTGGTTGCTGCTGCAGGGTGTGGGGCTAGGGCTGATCTTCGTGCCGCTCAATACCTTGACCTTCACGACGCTGGCGCCGATCCATCGTACCGATGGCGCAGCGCTCATGGTGCTGGCGCGCAACCTCGGCAGCAGCATCGGCGTGGCGATGCTGGTGCGCGGCATCTCGATCGATGCCGCGGCCAACGCGGACCGGCTGCGCGAAATCGCTCATGGCGTCGTGGCGGAAGATCCGGGTTCGATCGGTTTGGCCCTGCGGCTCGTGTATCGCGAGGCGCTCGTGATTGCCTACTCGAATCAGTACCTGATTCTCTCGCTCATGCCCGCGGTGCTGTTGCCCTGCGTGTGGTTGATGCAGCGGTCGGCGGTCAGCGGAAAGTCACGAGCGGACGCGGGTCAGGCTGCGCCTCCAGATGCGGTACCGCATTGAAGACTTCGAGATTGCGTCGCGCATCGTCATAGCGAATGCGCGTGATCGAGGCATTGAAGAGCGTCCACGACAGCTTGAGCGCGCCCTCGTCGTCGAGGCCGAGCACGTGGCCGACGGCCGCGCCGATGGTGCCGGCGGAGCTGCATACGAGGACGTGTCGCGTGCGACCCTCGCTGCGCATGATTTCTTCGAGACCCGCTGCAACCCGTGCGCGAAAGGCCCGCCAAGGCTCGACACCGAGAGTATCGAGTTCGCCTGCGATCCACGCTCGGCCCGCCTGTTCGAGCCGGCGCTGAAAGGCGCGCGGGTCGGGTTTCGCATCCGGGCCCCGCAGTGCCGCGAGCGGCAGGCCGCTGAGTTCGGCGTGCGTTCGCAGCAGGATATCGGCATCGTATTCATTGAGCGCCGGATGCTCTCGGATGCTGTCGCTGCCGCCACCGCCACCGCTACGGCGCTCGCCGCCGTGCAGCTTGGCCAGAATCTCCGCGGTCGAACGTTGGCGATTCAGGGTGCCGCTGTAGATGGCGTCGACGGGCTGGCGGATGCGCGCGTAATGATCGCGCAGGTGCTCCACTTGCTGCTCGCCCAAGCTCGACAGCCGATCGTAGTCCGCAGCACCAAAAGACGCCTGGCCATGGCGGATGAGATGAATGGTGCTCACGGGACGAGGGGCTCCTGCATTGAGACCCGATTGTACGCCGCGTAACATTCACGAGACATGGCGCGCCGCGAAGTATCCGTACCCCGACCGTCCTGGTGGGTTCGCGCGCTCGGCGCGCTGCCGCTGCCGGTCTTGCACGCCCTCGCGCGGCTCTTCGCCTTGCTCTCCTGGTACGTCGTTCCGCACAAACCCAAGGTCATTCAGGAAAGTTTGCGCATCGCATTTCCCGAGCGTTCGTTCGCCGCGCGTGAGGCCTTGCGGCGCGAGTTCTATCGCAGCTACGGCGACGTGATGTTCGAGGTGGTGCGCTCGGCGTCCATCAGCGGCGAAGATCTCGATCGGCGCATGCGTTTCGACAATCTGCATGTACTGCGTGCGGCCATCGCCGAGGGCGGCCCTGCCGTGCTCGTGGTGGGTCATCAGTGCAATTGGGAGTGGTTGCTGCACGGACTTGCGCGCAATCTCGGTTATCCCATCGACGCGGCCTACAAGCCGCTCAAAAATCGCTGGATCGATCGGCAGATGCTGGCGCTACGCAGTCGCTTCGGCGCGCAGATGATTCCGTCGGAACGTGTGATGCGCGAGCTCATCGCGCGTCGGCGAGTACCGCGTCTCGTCGCCTTGGTGGCCGATCAGGAGCCCGTGGCGAGTGATCGTCGTCACTGGACTCGCTTCCTCAATCGCGACACCGCTTTTTTCATGGGTGCCGACGTGATGGCGACGAGTCTCGACTACCCGGTGTACTTCGGTGCGCTACGTCGCACGCGGCGTGGGCACTACCTGGCCTCGTTCGAACTCTTGCGTGCGCGAGGCGAGCGCCTTGCGCCCGGCGAGTTGACCGAGCGCTATGCGCGGCGCGTCGAGCGGCAGATTCACGAGTCGCCCGCTGATTGGCCCTGGTCCCACAAGCGCTGGCGCCTGCGTCGCGAGGACGATCTGCAAGCTTGAGCGTGCGAGCGAACCCTGTCGTTCTTGTGGTGCTCACTGCCATCGCGGACAATGCGCCTCCATGTCCGTAGCCGCTTCGAGCCAGACCCCCGAAATCTCGGTGGTCATTCCCGTTTGCAACGAGGTCGACAACGTCGGGCCATTGGCCCGCGAGATCGTGGCGGCGTTGCAGGGTAAAGCCTTCGAGATTTTGTTCGTCGACGACGGCAGCACGGACGGTACCGCCGACGCCGTGCGCGAGCTGCGCGACAGTATTCCGCAGTTGCGGCTGTTGCGGCACTCCTTTCGCAGTGGTCAAAGCGCTGCCGTGTGCTCGGGCGTACGTCATGCGCGCGCCGAATGGATCGCGACTCTTGATGGCGATGGGCAAAACGATCCGGCCGACATTCCGAAGCTCTACGACTCGCGGTTTGTGGCCGAACTGGTCATGGGGAATCGCGTGCAGCGTCGCGACACGTGGTTGCGACACGCGCAGTCGCGGGTGGCGAACGGGGTTCGTGGTTGGCTGCTCGGTGACGGCACGCCGGACACCGGCTGCGGCATCAAGGTGATGCAGCGCGCGCAGTTTCTCGAGTTGCCGCGCTTCGATCACATGCATCGCTTTCTGCCGGCGCTCTTTCTGCGTGCGGGGGCGAGGGTGGTGTCGGTGCCGGTCGCCCATCGACCGCGGGCGCGCGGTACCTCCAAATACGGACTTTTCGATCGCCTCTGGGTAGGCATCGTCGACATCTTCGGCGTGATGTGGTTGCGCCGTCGCTTCCGACCCGGGTTGCAGATCCGCGAGGACTAAAGCGCGAATCTATGGCTTGCCGGTCATTTCTTCGGGGATGGCAATGCAGAACGATACTTTGATCTGGGTGCTGGTGGGCTTTGTCGGCCAAGCGCTGTTCTCGATGCGCTTCGTCGTGCAATGGATCGCGAGCGAGCGCATCAAGCGCAGCATCATCCCGCAGGCTTTCTGGTACTTCAGTCTCGCCGGTGGTGCAACGCTGCTTGCCTACGCGATCCACAAGCAAGACCCGGTTTTCATTGCCGGTCAGGGTCTCGGGCTGGTCGTCTATTTGCGCAATCTCTATCTCATCCGCACCGGACGGCAGCAGGCCGACGCGTGAGGGCCGACGCGCGCGCCACACTCGTCGATCTCGGCTGGATCGGCCTGTGGTTCGTGTTGATCGTTTTCGTGGGCTTTGGACTACGCGATCCCTGGCCCGCCGACGAGCCGCGCTTCGCGAGCGTTGCGCTCGACATGCTGCGCAGCGGCAACTGGCTCATTCCGCATGCGGGCGGTGATCTCTATCAGGACAAGCCTCCGCTGCATTTCTGGTTGATGGCGATCGGTTATTCCTTGACCGGCTCGCTGCGTGCCGGATTTCTTTTACCGTCGATGCTCGCTTCGCTCGGCACGCTCTGGTTGGTGTACGACCTGCTTCGGCGACTGCATGGGCGCGAGGCCGCACGACTCGCCGCGATCACGCTCGTGTGTTGCGTGCATTACGTCATGACCACGCGCGGCGCGCAGATCGATGCCACGTTGATCTTCTTTTGTACGCTCGCGCTCTGGGGATTGCTGCGACATCTGCTGCTCGGGGCGCCTGCGGTATTTGCCTTCATCGGCGCATTGGCGGCAGGGCTGGGCGTCATCGACAAGGCCGTGGGTTTTCTGACGCTCGCGTTGCTGCCGCTGGCAGCGTTGCTCGCGCAGCGTTTCGGGAGCACAACCGTCCCGCGTGCGACGTGGTGGCAGGTGCCGGTCGTATTCTTTTGCACCATCCTGCTCTGGCTGGTGCCGATGCTGCTTCACGTGGCGAACGTCGGCAGTCCCGAGCTCATTGCCTATCGCGACGAGTTGCTCTTCAAGCAGACAGTGACGCGTTACGCGCAGGCTTGGCATCACATCCGGCCTTGGTATTACTACCTGGTCGAGGTGATCCCGGCGCTATGGTTGCCGTTGAGTGCGCTGCTCTTTTGGCTGGTGCCGCGCTGGCGCGACGACTGGCGCGAGCGGCGGATGGCCATATGGCTGCCCTTGCTTTGGGCGCTGCTCGTCATCGCCTTCTTCAGCTTGAGCACCGGCAAGCGCGGGGTCTACGTGCTGCCTGCTTTGCCGGCGCTCATCATGGCGGCGGCGCCGCATCTGCCGCAACTCTTCGCGCGTCGCTCGGTGCAGCGGTTGTCGCTCGTGCTTGCGCTGCTGCTACTCGGGCCCGGTGTGCTGGTGGCGGCCGGAGCCTTGCTCGGAGTGGGCGTCGTCAAAGAATTGATCGACGGCAGTACTCTGGTATCGCTGTGGCCCGTGTACGCGTTTGCGATCGCGGGCACGATCGCCTGGGTCCTGGCACTGCGCTTGCGGCCGCTTCTGGCCTGGCCGCTGGTGCTGGTCTGTCTGACGGTAACGTGGGGCTTGGGTATCGCGCCGCAAATCAACGGCGAACGCTCGGCGTCGACCTTCGTGCGGCAGATGCTGGCGCAGGTGCCACGCGATGCGGAACTCGGCTTGCTCGCGTACCGCGAGCAGTACTTGCTCTATCTCGATCGCGAAGTGGTCAATTTCGGGCACGCCCGCTGGCGCGAGGGTGATGCGGAGGCCTTCGATGCCGCGCGCTGGCTCGCGGGCGGCGATAAACGCGTGCTGCTGGTGTCGGAGAATTATCTCGAGCGCTGCTTCGCGGCCAACCCGCGGCAGCTCGTCGGCGAATCGAGCGACGAGCAGTGGTTTTTGGTCGAAGGGATGCCGGCGAGCGATTGCATCGCGCGCGGAAATCCTTCCAAAGTAATCCGGTATCAGCCTCCGATCGGAGTGCTGAACTAGGGCGGCGCGGCGATCCCGAACGGGGACCGCCGCGCGCCGGCGTGATCAGAACGGCAGACCGTGTGCCGAACCGCCCATGCAGAGCAGCATGGGGAACGAGAGCAGGAAGTTGGTGCGCGAAGCGAGCGTCGCGGTGCGACGGGCCTTCGCCTTTTCTTCAGCCGTGGCTTCGACGATGCCGATGACCTTTTTCTGGTT
>RGYP01000141.1 GCA_010031985.1 Gammaproteobacteria bacterium | reverse complement strand
TCATTGCCGCGATATTCGATATCGAAAGCGTCGTAGATCCGTCCTGCAGCCGTGCGTGATTCGTAGTGCAGTCGGTCAGCTTCTATTTTGACCACCTGATAGAGCTGCACGTCTTCACCGATCCGCTGCAGCCCTTCGCGCGCGGTATCGGCCGCGATGTACTGCTTCGGACCCGCCACCGAGACCACATACACGGGAGTGGTCAAATCTTTGACCACTGTTTTGCCTTCAGCGAGGTTTTTCCCTCGGCCGTATGCGTGGTCGTGCCCTTGCAGCACGAGATCAACGCCGTGACGCTCGTAGATCGGTTGCCAGCGTTCGCGCAGACGCGGGTTGTCACGACCGAGAGCGACGGAATACACGGGGTGATGATGACTCACGATCACCCAACGAGATTGATCGCGAGTCAGTAGCTCATCGAGCCAACGGGCCTGAATCTCAGCGGCATCGGGTTCTTCAAGGGCGCGCATCGAGTCGAGCACGACGAACAGCACCCCGGAGTGATGCGTGAAGAATACGGTGTCTTCAAAACCCGCTGGGCCATTACGCGGCGGAGTGAACTGGCGCGACCAGTGTGGCCCGAGCACACGGCGCGATGTACCCGTCGAGTCTTTTCGGGAAACGTATTCGTGATTGCCTGCCACCGGCAGAGTCGCGATCATGCCGTGTAAAAAACCACCCGCTTCAAACCACTCGCCCCATTCGTCGTCATGGTTACCGTTGCCCTGATTGACGAGATCCCCGGCGTGCAAAATCAGAGATATGCCCGGCGCATCGCGAAATCCACCACGAATCACCCGTGAAAAATGCGAGCGCACAGAGTTCTGTGCGTCTCCGAAATAGAGAAATGAAAACGGCCGGAATTCCGCGGCGGCCGTGCGGAACTGGATCCATTCGCTCCAGGTATCGCCGCCACCCACGCGATACGCGTACAGCGTGTCGGGGATCAAATCGGCGAGACGCACCGAGTGATGTCGGGCGATACCGTTTCGGGTTTTGAGAAGCTTGCTCTGCCCCGTCGTCGTTGACGCGGACAAATGCAGACCCGGGGTATCGAGGGCGCGGGTCCACTGCACGATCGTGTTTTCGACCCGCGCCTCGGTACGCCAGTTGATCGCGACTTCGCGTGCTGCATCAGCGCCCGGCAACAGCACGATACGATCCGGGTGATGGGAGGCTCGGTACCGCCCATCACCCGGTCGCGTCAGCGTGTTCCGCTCTTCGGCAGCGTTCGCCGAGGGGATCGCAAGGCCGGTCCCGGTGAATGCAAGCAAAACCAGTAGCAGCTTGCAGCCGAGCCCGGACATTTCAGAAGCTGAAGCGCACGCCCGCCGCATAGCGGCGACCAAAGCTCTCCCACTCAATCGTTTGTCTGTCACTGAAAGCTGAGGGGATACCCGTTGCCGACAACAAATTGCCCGGCTCGGAGAAGCGACGACCCGAGTTGTTGAGCAGATTGGTGGCATCGAAGTAAATCTCGAAATTTTTGTTCACCGAATAACGAGCCGAGAAATCGAGCTCGTCATCAGCGGCCCAGTAGGTATCGCCGGCATCGGTAAGGTCGTCAGCGAACGAGTCAAGCCACAGCGAGCGCTTCTGATAGCTGAGCTGGAGGGACGCACCATACTTTTCGTAATAAACGGCGAAGTTATACACCTCGTCGGACGTACCCGGGAGACGCAGCTTGCGCGCAGGAATGCTGCCCACAGCGGGCTTGGTGACTTCGCTCTCGTTGAGGGTCGCCGTGGCACGGATGCCAAAGCCACCCATCCACTCTGGCAAGCCCATCGAGGCCGTGTACGGTTCAAGCTGCAACTGCGCAGCCGCCTCGATGCCCTTCAAGTAGCCATCGCCACCGTTCGTGATGCCCGAGAACACATATCCCGAGCGATCAATGCCGTTGCTGTTCAGTGCATCGGAATTGAAGATCCGCGATTGACGATAGAGCACGTCGCTCACGTCCTTGTAGAACACGCCCGCCATCAGGTAACCCTGCGGTTCCATGTACCACTCGAAATAGACGTCGGCGCCTTTCGCCTTTTCAGGCTTCACAGCCGGGTTTCCACCGGAGATCGAAAGGTTGGTGTCATTGACAACCACATTCGGCCGCATCTGATCGTAGTCGGCGCGCGCAGCACCGGTGCTCAAAGAAAAGCGCAGTTTCTTGGTGTCATCGAGGTTGTAGTTGACGTGAAGGCTGGGAAACGCCTGCGTGTCGCTGGATTCGGCGATGATCTGCCGATTGACGCCGGCGACCGTACCGTTGGCGATACCGCGGTTTTTCAGATTCTCGACGCGTACACCGGCGACCGCTGAACCCCAACCCCACTTCACCGTACCCATCACGTAGCCCGCGAGAACCTGCTCACGGACATCGTAGAAATTGGCGGGTACGGGGTTGAGGCTGAAGCTGTTGCGTGCCGAGCTGATCGCCGCGCGCATCTTGGCGGGATCGAAGTAACGGAAGGTGTAGTCCATCGGAATGCGGCCGAGAAACGGCTTGTCGAGCGAGAACTGGTTGTAATCCGTCGACAGCCCAATGGTGCTGAATTGTGCCGCAGTATTCAAAACCAGGTTGCGCTCATCGACCACCTTCGTGCGCTGGTCGTACTGCACACCCGCTTTGATCACTGCATCGCCACCCAAAAGATCCGTATCGTGCATGATGTACAAACGACCGGTGTACGCCTTGGTGGTGTCGACAGCATCAAGCGCAGTCAAAGAAACCAGCGGTTTGGTGAATGTGTCGATGGCCGTTACCGGTGTTCCTGCCTGAAAGCGTGTCGGCGATGCCAACTGCAGGGTGGTGAACAACTGCAATCTCGAGCGATTAGGGTCTGAGAAGTCGTAGCTCACCGTGGGGCGCAGCGTCCGAGTGCTCGGACTTTCCCAGCTTGCTTCGCCGACAACCGAACGGTCGTCCTTCGACTCGGTGTAGTTTCCGAGCCAATTCAGGCTCCAGCCCTCGCCCAAGCCGTGCTTGCCTTCGATGGTGTTGGTGAAGATGGACTGCTCGAAGGCGCGGAGCGTCGAGCGCTGCCGAATATCGATACCGTAAATCGTGCCTTTTTGCGGCGTGTTACCGATGCATACATCGGCGTAGCCCGAGGTGGTCGGTGTCGGATTGGGCGTCGGCGTGCAAGCGGCCGTCTGCGCGACGAGATCTCCCTGCCGATCATCGAGATCGCATCGGTGTCGAAGCGATCCGAGTAGACACCGTAGCCCTCGTACTGCGGGCGATCACCGAGCGAGGCCTTGCCGTAGCCCGCCTTGCCGGAGACGCGGAGGCCATCAAAGTCGAAGGCCGAACGCGTGACGATATTGACGTTGCCGGAGACGGTCTCGCTCGACATATCCGGGGTCACGGCCTTGGTCACGATGATCTGCGAGGCGATCGCCGAGGGCACGGAGTCGTAGCGGGCGTCACGACCCTCGGGGCTCACCACCGTAATGCCGTCAAAGCTCAGGGTAGTCCAATAATTGGGGGCGCCACGCAGGCTGATGTATCGCGCCTGGCCTTGGTCACGCTCAACCGCGACGCCTGGCACGCGGCTCGCGGCTTGCGCGATATTTTGATCGGGTAGACGGCCGACGGCGTCGGCAGCGGCGACGGCGACGAGATTGTCGGAATTTCTTTGGATGCGCAACGCGGCGGCTTCGGACTCGGCAATCGGGCGGGAGCCGAGGACAACGACTTCGGTCAGTTCACCGCTTTGTACCGCATTATTCGGCGAAGCCGTTTGATCGGCCATCGATGCAGCGCTAGCCACTGCAAGCACCGAAGACACAGACAAGACGATCGCGCGATCGAATGAAGCCATGGCAACTCTCCCTTTGGGTCCAGACCCTGAAACGGCTTTTCTGGCAGCCGAACGGTGCCTAGTGCAGCGCGCAATGGTCTTTGATCATTGTTAAGGTTTTGTTGCGGATTTATTATTTTTCTGAGGGCTATTTTTTCGCTCTCGAGCTAACATAAAAAAATGAAGCCACTTCGAACACTGACGATCATTGCGGGAAAATGCCTGATCTTGACAACACTCGGCGTGGCGACGCTGACAGTCGCGGCAGCAGCCTCGCCCCCCGTTCTGCAGCCCAAAATCACCACCGAAAAAGTTCGCCACGACTCCGACGATCCGGCCATCTGGATCGATCGCAAAGATCCCTCGAAAAGTCTGGTTCTGGGAACCGATAAAGACGCCGACGGCGCGCTGTTCGTCTTCGGACTCGACGGCAAGGTCCGACACGATCTGACGGTGCGCGGACTGCTTCGGCCCAATAATGTCGATGTGGCCTACGACATCATGCTCGGTGGTCAAAAAACCGACGTCGTGATTGTCGCCGAGCGGTTTGCGCATCGCTTGCGGGTTTTTTCTTTGCCCGACATGCGGCCTGTCGATGGCGGTGGCATTCCGGTTTTTGAAGGCGAGCGCGCACGCGATGTGATGGGGATCGCAACGTACACACGCGCCACCGACGGCGCCGTGTTCGCGATAGTCAGCCGCTCCGATCGGTTCGCACCGACAGAGGGTTACCTGCATCAGTATCGGCTGGTCGATGACGGCACAGGCACCGTCAAGGGAATCAAGGTGCGTGCGTTTGGCGAATGGAGTGGTCGGAAAGAAATCGAAGCCCTCTCGGTTGATGCAGTCCGAGGCGTCATATTCGTGAGCGACGAGACATTCGGCATCCGCGAGTATCACGCTGATCCCGCAGTCAAAGACGCCGATGACGAAATCGCGCAATTCGGATTGACGGGTTTCGCGCGAGACCAAGAGGGCAGTGCCGTCTTCCGTCGCAATAGAGAAAAACCGCTGCTTTTTGTCTCTGATCAACAGGCTGGCGAATTACGGGTTTTCGAACTCGATGGGCCGGCAGACTCCCCGCACAGGCACGGGGTTGTCGGCCGCGTTCGCATTGCAGCGGTCGAAACAGACGGGATAGACCTGACGACGCAACCGCTGCCCGGGTTCCCTGGTGGCCTGCTCGTCGCCATGTCGACCGACAAGACTTTCCACTTCTATGACTTGGACGCCCTGCTGCGGGAGATCAAACCAATCACGCAGTAAGCTTGTTCCAGCGTAGCGTCGTGCATTCACTCAGGCCGCAAAGACGCGGCCATGATTTTTTGTTCGAGCCGAGCCCTACCATATCTGTCGATGGCTTGCGCAGTCACTACGGGTTGTGATGCTTGCCAATCGATGCTCAGCAAACCAAAGTTTTGTTCACGCAGTACCGCTCCGACCCGCCGCGAATTGGGCGGCGTCACTGGCCAGACCTCGGTGAGACCGCTCGAGGTGATATCCCAAAGCGGATACGCTGCATTGAGATCGAGGCGCGAGATTTCGGCGTAGTGAGTATCGCCACTGATGCAGATCAGTCCATTCACTTTGCGGTCGCGGATGCTCTGCAGCAGCCGCTGGTGATCATCCGCGTAGTTGATCCACGCTTCCCAACCGGGGAAGTCCGCCACCACCTGCAAACTTGAGGCAAAGATCCGCAGATCCGCAGGCACCGACAGTTGCGACTCGAGCCATTGCCACTGCGCGGCAC
>RGYP01000015.1 GCA_010031985.1 Gammaproteobacteria bacterium | reverse complement strand
GATCACTCCGCCCGTACCGCAGATCAAGAAAATCAGTCCGTAGGCGTAGCCTACTTGTGAGGCGCTCCAGCCGAGATTGCGGATGAAATGCGCGGGCACCCAGGCACCGAGACAAAATTGCACCGCAGCCAGTACCGAGATGCCGAGAAACACCGCCGCAAATACACCTGCGTTGGTGCGCACGAAGACCAACACTTCACCGAGCGGCGGACTCGTCGTCGCGCTGTCGACGGCAACGCCCCGCCGCACCGGCTCACGGACCGTCAGCAAAAAGAGAGCTACCACCACGACCCCGGGCAGCGCGCAGATGACGAACGCCGCCTCCCAGGGGCGCATCGCACCGAGCAGCGGCAACACAACTTGTGGCGACGCCGACAAATGCGCGATCACGAAGCCGCCGATCAGCAGCGCGAGGCCGGAGCCGACGAAACTCGAGCCCGTAAAGACGCTCACCGGCAGCGACAAGCGGTGTGGCCGGAAAAGATCACCGAGCATCGAGAAGCCCGACGGGGTCAGCGTCGCCTCGCCCACTCCCACGGCCATACGCGCCAAAAAGAGCTGCAGGAAATTTTTGGCGAGTCCGCAAGAGGCCGCTGCGACGGTCCACACCGCGATACCGACGGCGATGATGCGCTTGCGACTGCCCGAGTCGGCGAGACGACCGAGCGGAATCGCCGCAATGGCGTAGAACAAGGCGAATGCAAGACCCTGCAACAAGCTGATCTGCGTATCGCTCAAAGAAAGATCGGCTTTGATGTCCTCGACGAGCAGGTTGATGATCTGACGATCGATGAAGGCCACCATCCCGCAGACGCAGAGCACGAACACCACGTACCAACCGTAGGCCTCGCTCGGCCAACCGGGCTCGTCGTGCGTTTGTTGTTCCCCGTTGTTCATGCTGCCGATACCTTCATGCTGCCAATTCCTCGTTGACTGGATCATGCGCGAATATGCCGAGCGAGTCCTCGTTGCGTACGGGCGCGTCGCGCAGCTGTTCAGGATGCAGTCCCGCGAGCCGCTCACCCCCGAGCCCGGACTCGCGGTGCAGCAGCGTGACGCGCGCATGTCGAGTCGCCTCGAAGCGACGAAATGCCGCCGCCAGCTCGCCGTTGCAGCTCGCCACGCAGCGACCGAGCACCACCGCATCTTCGAGCGCCGATGCGGCCCCCTGGCCGAACCACGGCATCATCGGATGCGCAGCGTCCCCGAGCAACACGAGCGTACCTTTGGCCCATCGCGGCAAGGGCTCGCGGGCAAAGAGCCCCCACTTGTGACAGCGCCCTCCGGGCGTCGCCGCCAAAATCGACTGCACTTCGTCGTGAAAACCTGCGAATAGCCGCTGCGTTTCTTCGATCGCGCCGGTCTGCGACCAGCCCTCGCGCTGCCAGGTCTCGGCTCGCGCGAAGGCGACGTAGTTGACGAGCGCACCATGGCGAACGGGATAGCGAACGAATAATCGCCCAGGCCCCGCGAATACTTTTGAGCCTGGACTCAGCTCGCGGCCTTCGAGCGCAGCGCGTGGCACGAGGCCTCGCCAAGCGACGAAGCCTCCGAACTCGGGCGGGGTGACGGCGAAGGCGGATTCCCGCACGACCGATTTGAGACCGTCCGCGCCGATCAGCGCGTCGGCAGATACCGCGTGCACGACACCATTCCCGTCAATGAAATCGGCCCGTATTCCCTCGCCCGGCGATCCCGCTCCGGTCTGCGAGAGGAATCGACGATCGGTGCACACGGCATCCGGATCGAGCGCACGCAAACGCTCGAGCAGGATCTGGTGCAGGTCTGCGCGGTGCAGTTGCAGGTAGGGGGCCCCGTACTGCAAGACCGTGTTGCTGCGATCGAATCCCACCAGCAACTCGCCGCTTGCGAAGTGACAGGTCAGTTGTTGTGGGGGCTCATCGGCGATCGCCCGCAACGCTGTCCCGACACCCAACCAATCGAGCGCTTTGACGGCATTCGGGGTCACCGACAGCCCCGCGCCCACCTCACCGAGCATCGCAGCCTGCTCGTAGACCCGTGGGCGCAAGCCTGCACGATGCAGCGCCAACGCCGTCGCAAGGCCGCCGATCCCGGCACCGACGATGACGACGTTCACCGTGTCAAGCCGAGTGCGCCAGGGTTGATGATGCCGTCGGGGTCGACGGCCCGTTTGAGATCGCCAAGCAGCGCAGCGAACGCCGTCGAACGACCCGAGAGATAGGGATAGGCCCGACCGATCTGCAAATGCGCGCCCGCATGCCGCTGCATCAGTTCAATGATTTCGACGCGCAGCGACTCGACGTAGGCTCGCCCTTCCGGATTGGCGAGGCCCGGCTTCATGAACGCCCGGTACTCCTCCGCGAGCGTCGCCGACAACCATGGCAGCCACTCGTCTTCCCAATAAATGACCGGCTCGTAGAGCAAGGCCGAGGGACCGACCGCGGCAAACACCACGAACGCCTCGGCACGGTGCTGCTGCAGTCGAGCACGCTCGCGGTCACGTAATGCAAGGAAATCGGCATGAAAACCGGCGACAGCCGAGTGCGGCAAGATCACGTGCAGGGGTAGCAAGCGTTTGCCTGCGGGCCCGACCACCATCGGTGACGGAAAAGGCTTCGCCTGCACGACTGCAGCCATGCTGTTGACAACCTCGCGCCCGAGCGGCGCCACGGCCTCGCGGATCGCGGTCAGATCGAGCCGCAAGCGGCGCCTGTCGGCGCCCTCACAAAGAAAGTGCGCGAGGAAAGCCGAATCGGCGAGGAAGCTCCGCCCGCCGCGGATCATGCGCCAGCACTGTCGAAGCGCCGCGCCCACACTGCCCTGCGCACGCACCACCTGCAGCAAACGCCGTACATCCTGCACGAGCGCCGCGTCGCCAGCCGCGACCCGTGCGAGTGCGGTCTCGACACCAAAGATTTCGGTAGCGAGGCCTCGGCGAGCGACCGCAGCGACTGCCTTCGACATCGACTCGAAGTCGGTGAAGGCAAAAGAGACACTGTCTTGGGCTGCCGGACGCGGCTCGAGCTGCAACGTGACTGCCGTCTTGATGCCTAGCGCGCCCGCATCGCCCGTGAAGAGTCCCGTGACGTCAGGGCCGTAGGGGCGAAAAAAAGCCTCGCGCTCCGCAGCACCGATACGTGCGGTGTCGAGGACTTCGCCCGTCCCGAGCACCACCTCGAAGCCGAGCGCCGCTGCGGCAGAGCTGCCGTGTCGACCTGAACCAAAGGTCGCCGCACCCTGCGACATCCCGCCGCCCAGCGTGGCTCGCGCTCCCGACATCGGCCCCCAAAATTTGGCGCGCAAACCCCGCGGCGCGAGTGCCGCATCGAGTGCAGCCCAGGTACAGCCCGCCTCGGCGGTTGCCACGAGATCACCGTCGGCGATGGCGCGCACTCGAGTCATGCCGTTCAGATCGACGACGACGGCACGCGCAGATTGCGGAGTGATCGCATCGGTATACGACATGCCCCCGCCGCGCGTGTGCAAAGCCACGCCCACGCGGCGCGCATGTTGCACGATACCGACGACCTCGGCCGTGGAATGCGGCTGCAGCACGGCGAGTGGCAGCACGCCCGAGCGATATACGTCTTGAGAGCCGAGCTCGCGCGCTGCATGGTCGGTGATGACGCGCTCCGCGCCGAGCATTGCACGAAACCCGGCCAGCGGGTCGGAGTCGATCGTCATTTTCTTTGAGTCACGCCTTGACTGCCGTGGTGCAGTGCAGAAATGTCGGCGTTGGGCCGGCTGAGTCGATACGAAACCCCGCCTCGCCGAGCAGCGACGTGAAATCGCTGGCCACGAACGCCGGGGAATACGGCTCGCAGTTGTAATGCGCGTCGAACTTCAGCCACAGCCGGTTCGCCGCGGGCAGGTTGCGATTATTGGGCGCGTCCACCACCGTAAAACACCCGCCGGGCCGCAACAAACGATGCACCTCCGCGAGTATCGGCTTGAAGAGCCGCTCGGGCACCTCGTGAAAGAGGATGTACGCGAGAATCACGTCGTACTGACCCGCGGGCAACCGAGTGTCTTCGGCGAGCCCCTGTCGAAAATGCACCTCGACACCCAAGTCGGTGGCGCGCTTGTGTGCGTAACGCACCATTGGCAAACCCACATCGAGACCGGTGACCTCGGCCGTCGGGAACCGATCTTTGAGCGCCGTCGTGCACTGCCCGATGGAGCAGCCAAGATCGAGCACCCTCGTCACCTTGCCATCGGCGGGCGCGAGTACGCTCTCGACCACCTGGCGATGCAGTTCGTCCTGGTCGTTGTCGCCCTGATAAAAAACTTTTGTACCGTGGTGAAAGACGTATCCGGCGAGCGAATCGCCGCAATAGCCACCCGGCTGAAGATGAATATCAAGCGTGGCGTACTTCGGCGCCTCGAACGCGGGGTCGTAATGCAATCGGCCCGGATGGTGGCGCTCGGCCGCATCGAGCTCGGCCTCGTAGTACGCACGCCGACTCGAATAACTCTCTTGAAGTTTTTGCCACGTTTGCTGTTGCTGACTGCGCATCAGGCGCTTCCAGGTACGCACATAGGGGCGCGACTCGACGTCACTCGCTTCGGCAACCGCCATGATCTTCGGAAACATCGCGCGGATGTGTTGGTTACGCAGGCTCTCCATGAAGTCGAGATAGCTCTCGTCTTCGAGCGTAGGCGTGCGGGGCAGAACACCGAGCTGACCACGATTCATTTGCATGTCCCTCGACTTGAAGCGCTGCGAGCGCGTCATGGCATCGCAGGCTATAGTCCGCTTCGTTGAGTCGTCAACTTGGCCATCCATGCGGAGTACTCATACCATGACCCTCGCTCGCCGTACGTTGCTCGCAGGCGGCCTCGCCGCGTTCGCGGCAGGCGTCGTCGAAACGCAAACACCGCCGAGCCCTGCCCACTCCGATCCGGCCAACTCGACGGTGTCGCTGGACGATCTGATCCGCATCATCGGCCGCAACGATGGCGGCGTGTCGATACGTTGGACGGACGGTATCCTCACCGCACACATCGATTCGGTGACCACACCGCTCTTTCGCGTGATGTCGCAAATTTTCTCGCGGCATCGCCAACGCCGCGACGGTGGTTACGACAGCGTGGTCTTCGAGCTCGCGTATTTTGCGGATCTCGAAACACGCGAATTGCTCGAGAACTGGCGCAATCCGTTCACGCAATCAACCGTCGCGGTACCGAAGACCGTGCTCGGCCCGACGCCGTACGTCATCACCCCGGAGCGCATCGCCAAACGCGAGTTGCAGTACTCGGGCGGCGTGCCCTTCAACCACCGCTTCGCGATCGATCGCAGCGCCGACGATCTCTGGATCACCGAAATGCTCGATGCCGTGATGCCCTCGCCCGCCCCCGGCGTGCCGGGATTCGGGTTCCACGAAAACTTCGTATATCAGGCGAGCGCGGCCGATCTCGCCGACCGCTCGCAGACGCACGTCGCGGCGAGCGTGCAAAAGGTGAATGTGCTCGGCTGGCGACCCTGGATGCTGATGGGGAACATCAAGGGCACGACCATGACCCGCGCCTACGGACGAGTGATCGACGACATTCGTGCTCTGCCCGAAACCTTTCGCCGACTGAACGCCGTGCATGGTCAGGGACTCGTCGACCAACTCGATGAAGTGCTACGTTTCATCGACTGAACGACCGATCTACCTTGGGGAAATGAAAGATGTCATCAAGAGATACGTTGCTGCAGGAGTTGCTGCGACTGATTTCCACGCACAAAGAGGGCTTCAAATCGGGAACGCCCGAGTCCAAGCGCATCGACGCCTTGATCGACGAGCTCTCACCGCTCAGCCCGTATCCGAATGCACTTGATCACCCTGAGGTCTTCCGCGGCCACTGGGCAGCCGATTATCACAACATCGGCCGGCTCGTGGGGGGTGCGGCCGCCAAGGACGAAGGCATCGGCGTCACCGTGTCACTCAAAGTATTTTCGATGGGTCGACTACCGGACATCCCGTCGACTTTTCTCGGTAACGGCCTCGAGATCGACCCGCAGACCGGTGATTACAACTTCGTCGCGCAATTTCTGCTCGGTGAGCGCCGCATCCCGAGCCATCACTTCTCCTTCGCCAAGTACCATCGCCGCGAGGAAAATTTGCGGCGGTTTTTCGTCGAGTTCACGGGCTTCAAGGTGGTACCTGCCGACGCCTCGATGTCGATGGAGGATTTCGCGCACGAAATCGGCGTGGACGACCCGGCGCTGCTTTCGGCCGAACTGCAGCCGCGCCCGAAACTATGGTCGGAAGTGGCCTACATGGACGATCAGGTGCGCGTGCAACTCGGTCAGCTCGGCGGACACTACGTGATGCTGCGAACGGATCGGCCGATGTACTCGATCGAGTACTTTCGCGATCCTGACATCGCGCCGCCGGCGAGCCTCTTTCGCGGCGCCTGAATCAGGCGTCGAAGAATTCGGCGATGCGCGCCGCCTTGCGCGCAACTCCCTCCGCAGACCAACCCTCGCCACCGACGGCGAGCTTCGCGCCTGGCAGCAGCGCTGCGGCGCGACGAACCGATTCACGGGTCGGGTCGGTGTCATCGGCCATCAGCATGGCGGGCACCCGCACCCGCGGCAGCCGCTCCTCGAGTCGGTGTCGAAACACCGCCCGGTAAGCCAAATGGTAAGTCGGCGCCGCTTTCAAAAGTTCGACCGTCAGCACGTGCAGTAATTCGGCGGGCATCGCAGCACCGCCCAAGTTGTGCGCGGGGTCGCGCTTGAAGTGCGGAAAGAACCAAGCCTGATCACGGATGAATTGCAGCGCCTGAAAAACCTGCGTGCCCGCGTGATCTGCGATCAGCGGTGGCGCATAGTGGGCGAGAAAGTCGGCACGCTCGGCGTCATCCAGCCACAGCAGGCCATCGAGCACCACTCGCCCCACTCTCTCGGGATGGGCAATCGCCATCTCGATCGCAATGTGGGCACCCGTGTGAAACCCGTACAGGTTGGCGCGCTCGATTTTCAGCTCATCGAGCAGCTGCACCATGGCGCTCGCGTAGTCCGCGAGTTCGGGCGTCGCTTGCCGCAACGGCGCCGAGTCACCATTGCCCGGCGTATCCGGCGCAATGACCTCGCCTCGCGCGCTGTTGGCGAGCGCGAGTGCGAGTGACTGCAAACTGCGCGACGATGACGGCGATGCGTGCATCAATACGCTCGGCAAAAGATTGGCTGCACGCTCGGGGCTTTCCTCATGCGGGGTGACGTGTCGGTAGTGCAGCAGACCACAGTCGATGCGCGCAAAGGCGCGATCGCAATCGTGAATTGTCATTTGGCACACTCCCCGCCATCGAGCGGGATCACCGCGCCCGTGAGAAAGCCCGACGCCGGGCCCAGTAACCAGAGGACCGTCTCGGCGATCTCCGCCATGCTGCCGGGCCGCGCCAGCGGAATTTCTTTGAGTCGATCGCCGATGATGGTCGGTTGCTGACTGCGGATGAGCTCGAAACGCTCCGTCGCCACGAGCCCCGGAGCAATCACGTTGATGCGCAGGTTGTGCGCGGCGTTTTCGAGGGCCACCGCCTTGGTGAGACCGACGACGCCCCACTTGGCGGCGCAATAATCTTGCAAGCCTGCAAAGCCGCGCGAGCCGCCGATCGAACTGTTGTTGACGATGGCGCCATGACCCTGGTCTCTCATCAGGCGTACTTCCTGCTGCAGGCAAAGAAATGTCGAACGCAGATTGAACGCCAGCGTCTGCTCGAAGCGCTCGAGCGTCGTTTCGGTGATGGGCGAACTACCTAGGGTACGCCCGACGTTGTTGAACGCCCCGTCGAGCCGACCGTGACGCTCGTGCAGCACGCGGAAAAATTCGGCGACGCTATCGGCATCGGTCGCATCGAGGGCAATCGCCTCGCTTTGCCCACCGGCAGCGCGAATTTCGCTTGCCACCTGCTCGCAGAGTTGTTGGCGTCGCGCGCCCACAACAACCGTCGCACCCTCACGCGCCAAAGCGAGCGCGGTGACGCGCCCCATGCCGCTCGACCCGCCGATGACCGCGACCACTCGATTTTGCAAATAACCCATAGTGTATTTTCTGTCTGACACTCGTTGTTTCTACCATGCGTGTCAGGTATACCGCGTTGTACCCAACGCATGGGTGCAAACTCAATAGCCGCGATAATCGGGCCTTGTGTCCGATCCGCCACACCGTTTGGAGGGAGAAGCAGATGGGAAATGGAAATTCAGTCAACCGCAAGCCTGGCATCGCCACGCTGTCGGCATTGGCACTGACGACCGCGGTTGCTGCCGTATCGACGCCGGCCGCCGCGCAATCCTGCAGAGCGCGCTCTACGGCCAGAACGCCTTCGGCGGCGCCATCAACTACGTCATGAATCGTCCGGGTGAGAGCTTGGCGGGCGATGCCAAAGTGACCTTCGGCAACGAAGGCCGTCTCGATTACGAATTCGTGCTCGGCGGCCCGGTGGTCGATGGCGTGCTCGGCCTGCGCGCCTACTACGGACACAGCGAGTTCGACGGCACCTGGCGCAACGAATACCCGGGGCTCACCGGCGATCTCGCTCTGATGGGCAACCGCGACAATGCGACCTACAGCCTGCTCGCGACGATCACCCCGTCCGAAGCCGTCGACATCGAACTCTCGTACATGCGCGTCGATCGCGAGGTCGGTAACCGTGCCGGTTGGAACATCAGCACGGGCGATGCGCAAAACAGCGGTAACTGCGGCCCGACCGTGGCGCCGTCGACCCGACTGCGTTACGTCTGCGGCACGCTGCCGCTGCTGCCGCAGGCCTTCCAGACGGCCGCCTCCACGCGTCCCGTCGGTGCCAACTCGATCAACGTGCCGACGCCGGGCTTCGTCAACGAAACCGACTTCTATCGTGCCGACGTCGACTTCAAAGTTTCCGACGCCGTGTCGGTGACCTATCAGTACGGCAAGGTCAAATCTGCAGGCCAGGAAATCAGCAACCCGGCTTCGAACGCGCTGAACCCCTCGTTCGGTCTGAATTTCTCGGCGCTCGCCGTGGGCCAGACGCAGCTCGGCTTTTTCAATAGCGTGCAGAAAGAAGGCAGTACCAACAACTTCGACAGCCACGAACTGCGTCTCGACTACGCGCCCTCGGGCAGCCCGCTCAAGGCGACGGTCGGCGCGTATCGCTCGAAGTTCAACGACGTCTATCGCTTCTATCTCGGCTCGTTGCCGAAGGGCCAGTTCCTGCCGAACGATCCCACCTCGGGCTTTCTCGACATGACCGGCTTTGCGTTCGGTCTGACCGACAAGACCAACATCGGCAAGACGACGGCGTACTTTGCTGCGGTGTCGTACGACTTCACCGACAAGCTCACGGCCGGCGCCGAACTGCGCTACAGCAAAGAAGACAAGTCGGTGATCGATACCCGCGCCCGGGTCACCCTCGGCGATAGCTTCAGCGACGTCATTCCGCGCTTCACGGTCGACTACAACCTTGCCGAAGGCCGCATGCTCTACGCGTCGGTCGGCAAGGGCTTGAAGACCGGTGGTTTCAACGGCGTCACCGCCGGCTCCCTCACCATTCCGCTCGGTGAGCAGGCCTTCGGTCCCGAGACCAACGTGAGCATCGAAGTCGGCAGCAAGAACACGCTGATGGACGGCCGCATGCTGTTGAACGTCGCCGTGTACAACGTCGACTGGACCGACATGCAAATCCAGGCCCTGCCCTCGAACGCGCCGGCGAACATCACCAACATCCCGGTGATCTACCGCAACATCGGTGACGCGCGCTCACGCGGCATCGAGATCGAGAGCTTGTTCCAGGCCACCGACAACCTGTCGCTGAACTTCGGCGCCTCGTTCTCCGATCCGAAGTACAAGGACGGCACCACTTCGTTCCGTTTCGCAGGTCGCTGCGACGGCGTGGTTTGCCCGCTCGACACCGCCATCGGCGGCAAAACGCTGCCACGCACGCCGAAGACGCAACTCATCGGTGGCGTCGAGTGGAATTCGACCATCGGCGATGGCATCGCGGTGTTCGCCCGCGGCGATGTGACTTACCAGTCGCAGATGCAGGTCGAAGAAATGAACATCGCGCAGATTCAGGCGCGTACGCTCGTCAATGCTCGTGTCGGTTTCGCCAAGAACAACTGGTCGGCCGACATCTGGGGCAAGAACATCTTCGACAAGAAGTACATCTCGAACTCCTTCTTCATCATTTCGGGCACGGGTTACAGCGTGGCCATGGGTGAGCGCCAGACGTACGGCATGACCCTGCGCTACAAGTTCTGATCCTCAGCCTGACTCGTCGCAGACGAAAAGAACGGGGCACCCTGCGGTGCCCCGTTTTTTTTGAGCCTCGAAAGCGCCGGTGTCGAGCGCTCAGGCGTCGAGTGCGAGTTCGACCCCAGCCCCAATCGCCGCCGCATCGCGCATCAGGCGCATGCCGGCCGCAAGATCCTGCGTGGTGACACCGAGTGATTTGTAGAGGGTGATGTCGGTGTCCGTCTCGCGGCCCGTGCAATGCCCCGCGAAGACCTCGCCGATTTCGCCGCGGACATGCGACGCATCGACCACACCGCGCGAGATGGCGCCCAATAATTCGCCTGCGGCGGCAAACGCCGCCTCACGATAGTCGACGAAGAATCGTGCGCGACTGACCGTCAGATCGTCGACCTCGGCCGTCGTCGGAATCGCCGAGCCGACGAGATTGAGGTGCTGACCCGCGCGACACCACTCGCCAGAGATGATCGGCGTCTTCGCCGAGGTCACGGTGCACACCACATCCGCGCTCGAAAAAGCCCGCGCGAGATCGTCGGCGACTTGCCACCGTGGCCTCTGCCCCGCCGAATTTTCGTCGTGGGTCATCGTCAATCGGGCGACGAGTTGCCCAGCCCTCTTGGAGTCGCGTGCCCAGATCGTCACGCTCTCGAAGGGTCGAACGCCGAGCACCGCCCGCGCATGATGCCAAGCCTCTTCGCCCGCACCGACGATCAGCAAGTGCCGCGAGTCGGCGCGCGCGAGCGCCGCAGTCGCTGCGGCCGTCATCGATGCAGTGCGGATCGCCGTCAGCATCCCGCCTTCGATGAGCGCGACGGGCAGTCCCGTCGCCGCCGCAAACAGCATGACCGCGCCCACGTGCGAACCGTGCGGATCTCCCGCCGGCCGCTCGAACTTGGAGACGATTTTTACGCCGAAGCACTCGTCGTTGCCGCCGAGGTAGCCCGGCATGAGCCCGAGCTTGCCGGGTCGCTCGGGAATCGGCATGAACTGGCGCAGCGGCAAGACGCAGCGCCGCGCGGACGTGGCGATCATGGCCGCGCGCATCTCCTCGATGCAGGCCGGATAGCCGAGCAGTGTCTCGACGTCGGAGCGCGTGAATACGCGCACGCTCAGCTCCGCGGCGGCAAGAAGCGCATCCGCTCCTGAATCGCCGCCACGTCGTCGGGCCGCGCAAACGGTTCGGGCATGGGATCGCCGGACTTGCGCGCGCGCCCGATGGCGTTGAACCAGTCTTCGAGTCCCGGCGGCATGAAGACCCAGAAAAGCTTCATGTCCGTCTCGCCGGTGTTGTCGATACGATGTCGGGCATTGCGACAGAAGAGCACGGCCGAGCCCGGCTCGAGCGGTGTCGTCACCTCATCGATGGTGACGGTGCCACGCCCTTCGTAGACGAACACCAACTCGTGATTTTGCAGATGCCCGTGCTCGCGAATGTGGCATCCGGGCGGCAACAATTGCGTACCGGCCGAGAAATCTTCGTAAGGCGTGTTCTGCGGCGAAAATTTGACCGTGACGTAGCCCCGCGAGGGCAAGGGCTGCCACAAAGACTGGCCCTCGTCAGGTCCGCTGACGACCGTGTGGGTCGCTAACGGACGGCTGCTGCCGACATTTTCTCCTGCCATTTTCGTTCTCCGTGTGAGCGCGCAGACTGCTCGAGCAGGAACCCGAGCACCGCCGCGTTGTACTCGGCAGTCACGGTCTGCGGACAAAAGTGTCCGCCCTCTCGAAGCACGCAGAGTCGCGCACCCGGGATGCGCTGCGCAAGTTCTTCGGACAACGGCGATGGCGTGAGCTGATCGTCGCGAGCACCGATCACGAAGGTGGGTACACGAATGGCATCGAGCTGATGTCGCAGGTCGTGAGACATCACCGCATTGAGTCGACCCAGCTCGATCTCGAGTCCCGGGAACTCGGCGAGCCGGGTCTCGAAGAAACTGCGCGCATCTTTGAAGCGGTCGTTCAGATACCACGCGGGCGCCGCGAGCAAGGTGCCGGTCATCAAATAATTGAGCGGGCCCGAGTTGATCAAGATGTCGCGACGGGTGTGAAAGGTTTGCACGAATAGCGGTGTTGGGCCCGCCCAGCTCGCACTCAGTACGAGCGAGGCCAGACGCTCGGGCGCCCGCAGTGCGATGTGCTGGCCGATCGCGCCACCGGTAGAGTGACCGACGAGATGGGCCCTCTCGATGTCGAGTGCATCCATGACGCGCAGCAAATCGTCGGCGAGATCGCGCGCATTGGAGATGATCGGCCCCGGACCCGAGCGACCGACCCCGCGGTGATCGTGCAGGATGACCCGGAACTCGCGCGCAAAATCGGCCACCTGCGCCGACCAGAAACGACCACTGCCGCCGAGCCCGGCAACGAGCAGCACGGGATCGCGGGTTACCCCCTGGGATGACCCGTGAGATGACCCGTGGGATGGCCCGTGCTCCTCGACGTAGATTTCGGCGTGGCCGATGGGCACGCGGCGCCCAGTAACGGCGGCAACGGCGGCGGTGTTGGAATCGCTCATGGGAACATCTTCGCCAAGGCCAATCCTGCAGCCAATACTTTATGCCGCTCCACCCATGCACGGCCGTTATGGCAGGTCGCGGCGATTCAATATTTGGCCGGTGTGGATCGGTTGGAATGTCCGTAGTCCCGAGAACCTCAGGTAAACGCCGATGGCGCTCAACCGTAGCCCGCAGAACCCGATCACCGACGAAGACATCGCCACCTACGAGCGCGACGGCTGCGTCGTGCTGCGGGGAGTCTGCAACGCCGAGTGGATCGAACGCCTGATGCCGGTCGCCAAGCGACTCGTTATCGACAAGGAAGACTTCGGTCTCTTGCCCTCTTACCCCGGCCGGTACATGGCCCGAACGATCCCGGAGTTCCGCGAACTCGCCTTCGAGAGCCCGCTCGCCGAGGCCGCGTGTCGAGTGATGGGGTCGCGCGAAGCGCATTTTTTCTTTGACGAAATCTTTGCCAAGGCGCCGCGCTCGCCCGAGAAGACCATTTGGCACACCGATCGCATGGGCTGGCCGGTCAGTGGCAAGATGGTGCCCTCGCTGTGGATGCCGTTGACCCGTATCACGCACGCCAATTCCCTCGAATGCATCGCCGGCACCCATCGGCAGGATGTGCGCTATTGGTTGTTCTCGCCGAATGCCCGCAAGATGATCAAACCCGCCGATCGCGTACCGCACGTCGACTGCGAGCCGTGGCGCAAAGATCCGCAGTACCGCTTTCTTACCTGGGAAATGGAGCCCGGCGATCTGCTCATCGTGCATCCGTGGACGCTGCACTACTCCGGCGGCAATCCCGAGGACTTCTGGCGCATCGCTGTCTCGGTGCGCATCTTCGGCGATGATATCCGCTGGGATCCGCGCCCCGATTGCGTCAACCTCGCGGGCATCAGTTTCGACGAAATGATTCCGGGCGAACGCCCCGGAGGACCGCTCTGCCCACTCGTGTGGTCTGCCGAGGGCCATCGTGAGGGCGACAGCCAGTTTCCGCGCGGTTTTGCAACCCGCTGGGCTCGCGCCCGCAAAGACGACGTCAATGAATACGACGTCTTCGAAAAAAGTCTTGCGGCCGCCCGCGCCGGAGCCAAATCGGGCTGAGGCGTCGAGTTGAGGCGTCAGTTCGAGGCGCGCGCGGCGCGTCGAAACTCGGCAAGCACATGCTCGACCGCGGGTCGCGAGGCTGCACCGGCACGATAGATGAGCCCCGCCTGGCGCTCGAGCGATGAATCGAGTGGCAATTGCACGATCTCGGGCTCAGTGCCCGGGCCACCGAGCAAATGCGCCGGCAGCAAGCTCAAAAATTTGCCGCCACGTACCAGCGACATCATCAGGTTGAGTGAGTTGGTCCGAAACACGTCGCGCGGCGCCGGCAAGCCCTCTTCGGAAAAATAACGCTCGAAGCTGTCCTGGGCGTGCGGCTGATCGGCGATCACCCAGCGATGCTCGACGAGGTCGCTGCGAGTGAGCGATTTGCGGCGACCGAGAGGATGACTACGACCCGCCATCACCACTGGACGTACCGTGATCAGCGGCTCGAGTACGTATTCGGGCGACACCGTCACCCGCGGGAAATTCGAAAAAATAAGATCGAGCCGACCGTCTTGCAGGCGTCGCAGCAACTCTTCGAAGAATCCGTCGTTGACCACCATGGCAAGCCGCGGATGCGCTTGCGCAAGACTCTGCGCCACGGTCGTCGTGATATGCGTGGCGAACATCGAGCCCACGCCGACGTAGACCGTGCCCGTCACGCCACGCTCGAGCTCACGCACTTCGCGGGTGAGCCGCTGACACGCGTTCAGGACGATCTGCGCATGGTGATACAGCGCGAGACCCGCTTCGGTCGGCGTCACGCCACGCGGTTTGCGTTCGAGCAACTCGACGCCCAGTAAATCTTCGAGGTTCTTGATGCTGCGAGTGAGCGCGGGCTGGCTGATCGCCACCCGCTCGGCGGCTCGTGAGAGGTTCGCACAGTCGACGACGGCCACGAAATGACGAAGCTGACGCAGTTCCACGGTGACACCAGAGACGATGGGGGCAATGACCGCTGCGATGCGGCCGATGCATGGATTGTGCCCCGGAAATGATTGGCTTGGCTACGATGGCGACGGCGACACTGCAAACGTGAGGGGGCTATGAGCGAGTGGGATTACATCATCGTCGGTGCAGGCTCCGCGGGTTGCGTACTCGCCAACCGCCTCTCCGCCGACCCAGCGCTACGAGTGCTGCTGCTCGAGTCGGGCCCAGCAGACCGCTCCCCCTACCTGCACGTGCCCGCGGCACTCATCAAGGCCGTCGGCAATCCGCGCTACGACTGGTGCCTGCTCGGCGAGCCCGACCCCTCGCGTCACGGCAAGGTCGACTTGTGGCCTGCAGGTCGCGTGCTCGGCGGCTCGAGCTCGATCAACGGCATGCTTTACGTACGCGGCGGCCGCGAGGATTTCGATCACTGGGCGGCGCTCGGCAACGTCGGCTGGGCCTACGATGACGTGCTGCCGGCGTTTCGCAGCCTCGAGAACTCCGAGGTCGGCGAGGCCGACGTGCGCGGCCACGACGGCCCGCTATCAGTGTCGCGCTTGCGAACCACACATGCCTTGGGCGATGTGTTCCTGCGCGCTGCGAGCGAGCTTGGCTTCGCCATCAATCCCGACTACAACGGTCGCACGCAGGAAGGCGTGTCACCGCCGCAGGTCACGCAACACAAGGGCTGGCGGTGCAGCAGCGCCGGTGCTTTTCTCGCGCCGGTCCGATCGCGACGAAATCTGACGGTGATGACCGGAGTCGATGTGGAGCGGCTGCTCTTCGAAGGCGACGGCACCCAATGTACCGGCGTCGAGACCCGCCGCGGGCGCTTCCTGCTCGCGCCGCGGGGCGAAGTCCTGCTCGCTGCGGGCGCCCTCGGTTCACCAAAGATATTGATGCTCTCGGGGATCGGCGACCCGC
>RGYP01000140.1 GCA_010031985.1 Gammaproteobacteria bacterium | reverse complement strand
GCGGCGAGCTCCGGAACGACTCCGGCGAGTTACCCCTGCTCACCCTCGCTCGTCAGGCGGGCGAACTCGCCGGAGTCGTACCGGAGCTCGCCGCTGGCGCCGATGGATCGGCGACGCTGCAACTTCCGGGAGTACCCTTCGACTCGTTACTCGAGTTGGTCGCGACGCTGGAAGCCGCGAGAGTGGACATCCGCCGGTTGCGCATCGACGCGGCCGGCGCCGGTCGGGTGAACGCTTCGCTGGAACTCGCACCGCGCCGCTCGTGAGTCGTCGCGGACTGATCGTCACGCTCGTCGTCAGCGGCGCCCTCGTCGGCTTCGTCGTCTGGCTACCCGCTCGTTTCTTTGATCCCTTGCTGCCGCCCGACCTGCGCTGCAGCGAACTCGGCGGCAGTGTCTGGGCGGGCCGATGCGAAGGCTTGTCGATCCGCGGTAGTCGATCGGGCACCCTCCACTGGCAGATCGAGCGACCGCTGTGGCAGCCGCTGCGGGCGAACGTCGGCTTCGTCTGGACACCACGGAGTAGCGAGTCGGACTCGATGGGTGCAGCCGGCGTCAGGGGCGAACTTCGCGCAACGCTGGACGGTCGCGTGGCCGTGTACCTCAGCTCGGTACAACTACCGCTGCAGACCTTGCGCGATGCCCTGCCGGCGGACGTCACGCTCGGACCGATCGCCGCAGTCGCCGGACGTCTCGAGAGCCGCGGACTCTTGATCGAGCTCGACGGCCGCAGTCAGCTCACCGCGCTTCGCGGTACGGTTTCGTTGCGCGACACGCGACTACTGCGATACGACGCCGCGATCGGTGACTTCGATGCCGAATTGTCCGGCGTCGTCGGGCGCATCAAAGATAGGGGCGGCCCGTTGAAGCTCGCCGGCGAGGCCCGCTTGACCGAGCCCGGCACCTACACCGCGACGCTGCGGGTGATACCGAGGATCACGGGCGTGCTGCCCGCGCTTCCAGGCGGCTCGCCCCTGGAGATCAGCGTCGACGGGCGGCTTTGAGATTACTGCCAGCGGGTCGAGCGCGATATTCTTCGAGCAATTCACCCATGCGTGCGAACACGGTACGCAACGTCGCGGCATCCGGCAGATTCGTGATGCGGAAGTGATTGGTGTACGGCACGTTGAAACTTACCCCGGGTGCCACCAACACATGCTTTTGTTCGAGCAGTTCGAGCGCAAACGCCTGATCGTCAAAACCGGGGATCTCGTCGCTGACGCCGATGAAACCGTAAAGCGCGCCCCGCGGCACCCGCGCCGTGAACGCAGGGTTGTCGCGAGTGGCTTCGACGATGGCACGACGCGATTCGTACAAGCGTCCGCCGGGCGCGCACAGCTCGCGAATACTTTGATAACCACCGAGTGCCGTCTGCACCGCCCACTGCCCCGGCACGTTGCTGCACAGCCGCAACGAGGCCAAGAGCTCCATCGCGTTGATGAACTCGTGTGCGGCCCGCAGTTTGCCCGAGATCACCGCCCAGCCGACGCGATAGCCACAGGCCCGGTAAATCTTGGAAAGCCCCGACATGGTGACGCAGACCGTATCTTCGACGAGCGTCGCCATCGGCACGAACTCGGCGCCGTCGTAGGTGATCTGGTCGTAGATCTCGTCGCACAACAACACGAGCCCGCGTCGCTCGGCGAGCTCGACGATGCGCTCGAGCACCGCACGCGGATACACGGCACCAGTCGGATTATTGGGATTGATGACGACGATCGCCCGGGTCCGCGGCGTGACGAGCGCAGCGATCTCGTCCGGGTCGGGGACGAACTCGTTTTCGGGACGACAGGGATAGTGCACCGCCCGACCGCGGTTGAGATTCACCGCGGCCGTCCACAACGGATAGTCGGGACTCGGCACCAAGACCTCATCGCCATCGTTCAGCATCGCGCGCAGCGCGAGATCGATCAGCTCCGAGACGCCATTGCCGATGAAAACCTCTTCTGCGGAGACGCCCTGCACGCCCCGACCCTGCTGCTGCATCACGACCGCTTCGCGTGCCGGGAAGATGCCCTTTTGGTGGCAGTAGCCCTCGCTCTCGGGAAAGTTCTCGATCATCGCGAGACGCATGGTCTCGGGGGTACGAAACCCGAACAGCGCGGGGTTACCGATGTTCAGCGAGATGATCTCGTAGCCCTTGCGCGACAGCTCGAGCGCGCGCCGGGCAAGGCCGCCACGGATCTCGTAGCGCACGTTACGCAAACTCTCACTGATACGGACGTTCGCTTCGGGGGTCATGACGGACTCGATCGACGGGGCCGCGAAGGATATCGGGTCGGACCGCGGCGCGAAAGATTCAGCGATTTCGTTGCGGTACCGGAAAGCCGAGGGCACCGGGATTCATCGCCCCCGCGGGGTCGATGGTGCTTTTGAGAGCGCCGACGAACCTTGCAGCTTCCGGTCGCAGCGAATCGAAATAGGGATACGTTTTACCGAGCTGGTTCGACGCCGCGCCAAGCTCTGCAAACAGCCGTACCAGCTTCTCCCTGATTTCGCCGACCAGTGCGCGCGCGGCCGGATTCGCCGCCGACTCGGTCAGGCGCGCGCGTGCCGCGGGCGAAAGCGCCCGACCATGTATGGGTAACCACTCGTCCTGCCAACGCAGCACCGGCTCGAAGCTGAAGGCCGTGGTGCCGATCGCGATCAGCAGGTGGGTCATCCAGATGCCGTGTTCGCGCATGCGCTCGCGGTAAGGATCGATGACGCGTGCACTCGCTGCCATGATCTTCGTGGCGTCGGAGTGCGCCACCTTGGCGTTCAGTGCTGCCCAGCGTTCGCCCTCGGTCCCGAGCACGCCATCGGGCGGCGGAAACAAATTGGCTCGGATCGCCTTCGGGATGGAATTGGGTACTTCGCGACCGCCATGGGCCGCGCAAGCGTCGCGGCAAGCTGCCAGATCTGCCGCGAGCGCCGCCTCGCTGCGCGCGGCGCAGGTCAGGTGCAAAGAATACGCCTGCTCTGGCAAGAACGTTCTGCCGGCCGCCACGAGCTTGGCACCCTCGAGGATCCCTTTGAGCCAGCCGGTCTCGCTGCGCACCACTTTGAGCAAGGTGCCCGCGTCATCGATCAAACCTTCGGAGCGCAAATTTTTGCGCGTCGACTCCGGATCGAAAACGTAGGCCTCTTCGGCGGCACCGGTACGCGCTACCGCCGACAAAGCCGCGCCTGCGGACTCCATGCTGTCGAAGACGAACGACGCGTGACCGCTGCAGGCCGGCATGCGCATGAGTTTGAAGCTCGCCTCGACCTTGATGCCGAAGGCGCCAGACTCGTGAGTGAACAAGCCGGTGAGGTCGGGACCGCAGGTCCGATAAAAAGGCTTGTCGACATTTTTGAAAGCGCACTGCCCGGTGGCGAGCACGCTGCCATCGGCCAGCACCACCTCGAGACCGAGAACGTGATCGGCACCCGTGCCATGACGCGCCGTGCCCAAAAAAAGCGCGCCGTTGGACAAGCCACCGCCGACCGTCGCTTGCGCACCCGAGAACGTCCCAAAGAATGGCAGGCGCAAACCGAGCGGCGCGAGGGTGTCGTAAATGCGCTTCCAGGTCACCCCCGCCTCGACGGTGATGTACATGTCTTCGGCGTTCACCTCGACCACACGGTCGAGTCGCGAGGTGTCGAGGATCACCGTCCGTTCGTGCACGGGCAGATAGCCTCCGGTGTAGGAAAGCCCGCCGCCGCGACCGATGATGGCGTAACCGGCACGGGTGGCCGCGGCGACCATTTGGGCGCAGCGACCTTTGCTGCGCGGTCGGAGCACCACCGCTGCGGTCACGCCACGTGAATACACGTCGCTCGACAGCGCGCGTCGCTCTTCGAGATCGAGGACGACCTCGTCAGCCTCGAATCCGGCGAAGACCTCGGCAACGGCAGCGCCCGCAACTTCGACCGGAACGTTCGGTTGTGCAGACATCGTCAAACCCCTATCGATCACTTCCCTTGGCCTGCCAATGATACGCAAACGTACGCATGCGCTCTCGACATCGATCAGCAAGACTTGTACCTATATCCGCCCCAGCCTGCGGAGCCCCCATGCAAAAGCTCAGAAGAATTCTGGTCGCCATCAAGGATGTCGATGCGCGCAGTTTTCCGGCTGTTCGCAAGGCGGCGCAACTCGCCAGGGCCGAGGGCGCCACGCTCGAACTGTTCCATGCCATTGCCGACACGGTACTGGTCGAAGCGCTCGAGGCGCGACGCATAAGTCTCAAGGACTACGAAACCGAACGGCTGCGCAAGGTGCTGAAGCGTCTGCAGGCCATCGCCAAGACGCTGCGCAAACACGACATCGAGGTCGGCTGCTCCGCCGAGTGGGACTACCCGCCCGCCGAAGCCGTGATCCGCCGCGCCTTACGGATGCAGGCCGATCTCATCGTCGCCGAGCGTCATGCGGGTCGCCATCGTGCGGGTTGGATGCTGGCTTACACCGATTGGGAAATGCTGCGTCAGGCGCCCTGCCCGGTGCTGCTCGTGAAGCTCGCCAAGCCCTACCATCGGCCCCTCGTCATGACGGCGCTCGATCCTTTTCACGAGCACGCCAAGCCCGCGCGCCTCGATACCGCCCTGTTGCAGGCGAGCGGCAAGATCACCACCAGCCTCAAAGGGAAATTGCGCATCGTGCACTGCCTCGCGCCGACCACGCTCGTCACCGCGTCATGGACCGCGACACCCGTGATCGTTGATACGGCACGAACCGAGGCGCTGCTGCGTCGCGCTCGCAAGGCCCTCGCGGTCGAAGTGGCCCGGCAGCCGTTGCCGTCGCATCAACTCGCAGTGGTCGAGGGCTCGGCCCGCGACGCCATCCCGCAGTCCGCGAAGCAGGCCAAAGCGAGCATCGTGGTGATGGGCGCGCTGTCGCGCTCCGGGTTCAAGCGGCTGCTGATCGGCAACACCGCCGAGGCCGTCCTCGATGCGCTCGAGTGCGACGTGCTCGTCGTCAAACCCGGCGGCTTTCGGACCAAGGTGCCGCGCCGCCCGCGTGGCGCGCAACTCATGGCACTGCCGTCGGCCATGACGGGCTGACCAAGAGAGCCGCCGCCACCAGCCACATCGCGAGCAGCGGCACAGCGAGCGCTGCCGCGTAGCGTCGGCCGCCAGTTGCGAAGGCCAGCAGCAGTTTCATCAAAGTATTGCTTGCGAGCGCGCCAAGAATGGCGAGTGCGCCAGTGGAGGCATCGAGCTCGGCCGCACGCACCAAGGTGGCCGCACTCGCAATGGCAGAGTGGGCATCGGCGAAGCCACCGAGCATCACGCCCCATGCCGCACCCCGACTGCCGAATTGCGCAGCGAGCCAAGACGCCGCCCACAGCAGCGAAGTGACGGTGACGCTGAACACGATCGCCTGCAAGGGCTGAAAGGCGCGGCCCTCGAACGTCTGCCGCACGTGATCTTGCGGCGAACCGGCGCCGCGCAGCCAAAAGCCCGCTGACGCCGCGGCCACGAGCGCCATCGACACGGACGGCAGCAGCCAATGCACCACGAGATCGCGATCGATGGCCGCAAGCATCACCAACAATTGCAGCGGCGTCGCCACCGAGGACAGCAGCGCGGCACCGATCGCGTGCTGACGCATCGCCGTATCGTGACGGCAGCGTGTACCCATGGCGGC
>RGYP01000139.1 GCA_010031985.1 Gammaproteobacteria bacterium | reverse complement strand
CGATGACCGACTTCGTCCACCTCCGCCTGCATACCGAGTACTCGCTGGTCGACAGCGTGGTGCGGATCCCGGAGCTCATCACGCAGGTCGCCGCCGAGCGCATGCCGGCGGTCGCAGTCACCGACCAGAACAATCTCTTCGCCCTGGTGAAGTTCTACAAGGCGGCGCTCGAGAAGGGCGTGAAGCCGATCGTCGGTGTCGATTTGTTGATCGCCGAGCCCGGTGACCGCGTGGCGCCGACGCGAATCGCGCTGCTTTGTCAGAACGAGGCGGGTTATCGCAATCTCACGCGGCTCGTGAGCCGCGCGTATCTCGAGGGCCAGCAGCGTGGCGCGCCGCGCATCGATCGCAGTTGGCTCGATGCGCGCTCGACGGCAGGTCTCATTGCCTTGTCTTGTGGCCTCGATGGCGATGTCGGGCGCGCCTTGGCGGCGGGCAAAACCGCCGATGCCCGTCGACAGCTCGCCGAGTGGCGCGCGCTCTTCGGTGATCGCTATTACCTCGAGGTGAGTCGAGTGGGTCGCGAGGGCGAGGAGACCTTGCTCGCAGCGACCGTCGAGCTGGCGCTTGCCGAGTCGGTGCCGATCGTCGCCACCAACGACGTGCGATTTTTGTCCTCGGCCGATTTCGAAGCGCACGAAGCGCGCGTGTGCATCCACGAGGGCACGCAACTCGGCGATCCCTCGCGGCCGCGCCGTTACACGCCGCAGCAATATCTGCGCAGTCCCGCCGAGATGGCCGAATTGTTCGCGGATCTGCCCGAGGCACTCGCCAATTCAGTGCAGATCGCGCGACGTTGCAGTCTGCTGCTGCAACTCGGCGAGAGCCGTTTGCCTGAATACCCGGTACCTGCAGGCGAGACCACCGAGGGCCATCTGCGCAGTGAGTCGGTGCGCGGGCTCGAGATGCGTCTTGCGCGTTTGCCCGACGTCGATCGCACCACCTACGAGTCGCGACTCGACACCGAGCTCGGTGTCATCTGCAGCATGGGCTTTGCGGGTTATTTTTTGATCGTCGCCGATTTCATCCGCTGGGCGCGTGAAAACGGCGTTCCGGTGGGGCCGGGTCGCGGCTCGGGTGCGGGCTCGCTCGTGGCGTATTCCTTGGGCATCACCGACATCGACCCGCTGCAATACGATCTGCTGTTCGAGCGCTTCCTCAATCCCGAGCGCGTCTCGATGCCCGACTTCGACGTCGACTTCTGCATGGATGGCCGTGATCGGGTGATCGATTACGTCGCCGAAAAATACGGTCGCAAGCGGGTCTCGCAGATCATCACCTACGGCACGATGGCCGCGAAGGCGGTGGTGCGCGATGTGGGACGCGTGCTCGGTTTCGGGTACGGTTACGTCGACAAGATCGCCAAGCTCGTGCCGTTCGAGCTCGACATCACGCTCGATGCGGCGCTCGAGAAGGAACCGGAGCTCAAGAAACTCTACAAAGACGATGAGGAAGTGCGCGGCCTCATCGATCTCGCGCGGTCGCTCGAGGGCCTGACGCGCAACGCCGGCAAGCACGCCGGCGGGGTGGTGATCGCGCCCTCGGTGCTCGAAGATTTCGCGCCGCTCTACTGCGAAGAGGGCGGCGGCAGCGTGGTCACGCAGTTCGACAAAGACGACGTCGAGGCCGCGGGCCTCGTGAAGTTCGACTTTCTCGGGCTGCGTACCCTGACCATCATCGAGCACGCGGTGCGCACCATCAACGAGGAGCGCGCGCGCCGGCGTGTGGCGGGCGAGAGCGCCGAGGCGCCGCTGGAGATGGCGACGCTGCCGATGGACGACGCGGCGACCTTCCAGCTGCTCAAGAATTGCGAGACGACCGCGGTGTTCCAGCTCGAGTCGCGGGGCATGAAGGATCTGGTGCGGCGACTGCAACCCGATCGCTTCGAGGACGTGGTCGCGCTCGTGGCCTTGTTCCGTCCGGGTCCGCTGCAGTCGGGCATGGTCGACGATTTCATTGGTCGCAAACACGGGCGTATCGAGGGCCCGATCGATTATCTGCACCCCTCGCTCGAGACGATCCTGAAGCCGACCTATGGCGTGATCCTGTATCAGGAGCAGGTGATGCAGATCGCGCAGGTGCTCGCAGGCTACAGCTTGGGCGGCGCCGATCTGCTGCGTCGTGCCATGGGCAAGAAAAAGCCCGAGGAGATGGCCAAGCAGCGCAGCATTTTCGTCGATGGTGCCAAGGCGCGCGGCGTCCCCGAGGCGCAGGCTGCGCACATCTTCGATCTGATGGAGAAATTCGCCGGCTACGGCTTCAACAAGTCGCACTCTGCGGCTTACGCGCTGCTGTCGTATCAAACGGGCTGGCTCAAGGCGCATTACCCCGAGGCGTTCATGGCGGCGGTGCTCTCGGCCGACATGGATCACACCGACAAGGTGGTCACCATCAAGGACGAATGCGATCGCATGGGCATCACGGTGCTGCCGCCCGATGTCAACGCGTCGGCGTATGCGTTCGTGGTGGCCGCACCGCGCGAGGTGCGCTACGGACTCGGTGCGATCAAGGGCGTGGGACAGTCTGCCGTCGAGGCGATCACCGAGGAGCGTGCAACGCGGGGTCCGTATCGCAGCCTCGAGGATCTCTGTCGTCGACTCGATCTCAATCGCGTCAATCGACGCGTGCTCGAGGCGCTCGTTCGCTCCGGCAGTCTCGATTCGCTCGGCGTCAATCGTGCGACGCAGATGGCGCGGCTTGCCGCGGCGATGCAACTTGGCGAGCAGGCGACGCGCGCCGTCGAGACCGGACAGGTCGATCTCTTCGGTCTCGCGCCAGAACCGGGGCAGGCGGCTGAAGCGAGCGTTCTCGCCGTACCGCTGCAGCCGGAGTGGAGCGAGGCCATGCGCTTGGCAGGCGAGCGCGAGACGCTCGGGCTTTATCTCACCGGGCATCCGCTCGCGCGCTACGAGAAAGATTTATCGCGTTTCGTGAGCGGCCGCATCGCCGACATCTTGAGCGACAAGCCGACGCCGGGGTCGGCGGAGCGTGGATTCTTTGGTGGGCGGCCGGCGACGGTTGCCGGTTACATTCACGAAATCCGCAAGCGCGCCAATCGCACGTCGGTCGTGCTCGATGATCGCACCGGACGCATCGAAGTCACGTTCTTCGACGAGATCTTGCAGAAATTTCGTGAGCTGATCGTCAAGGACGCGCTCGTCGTCGTCGATGGGCAGCTGCGTTACGACGAGCAGGGCGAGACTTGGCGGCTCGCCGCCAAGAAAGTCACTGAACTCGATCGCGCCCGCGAGCAGCAGGCGCATCGCATCGTGCTCATCTGGCCGCGCGCCAACGGCAGCGATCAGGGGCTGATGCTGCAGCGCCTCGCCGATACTTTGGCGGCGCATCGGCCGGGGCCCTGCGCGGTCGGTGTGCGCTATGCCGGCGAGCAGGCGAGCGCAGGGCTCGAACTCGGCGCCGAGTGGAAGGTACGCGCGAGTCCCGAACTCATCGAGGCACTCGAGCAGCTGGTCGGCAGCAACGCCGTGCGGGTGGTCTACGGACCCCCGCCCGGGACGGCGAACTCGGCCTACGGTTGAAAGCCCGGGGAGGGCCCCGTACCCTGCAGTCCATGGGCATCAATTTCCTCGACTTCGAACAGCCGATCGCCGAACTCGAGGCGAAGATCGAGGAGCTGCGCCACGTCACCGCGGGTGCCGGCGTGAACGTGCAGGAGGAAATCACCCGCCTGCAGTCGAAGAGCGATCAGCTGACGCGCAGCATTTTCTCGAAACTCAGTCCTTGGCAAATCACGCAGCTCGCGCGTCATCCGCAGCGACCCTACACCCTCGACTACCTGCGCGAGGCCTTCACCGAGTTCGAAGAGCTGCACGGTGATCGCATGTTCGGCGACGATCAGGCGCTCATCGGCGGGCTCGCGCGGCTTGGCGGCGAGGCCGTGGTGGTCATCGGTCATCAAAAAGGTCGCGACACCAAGGAGCGCGTACGGCGCAACTACGGCATGCCGAAGCCCGAGGGCTATCGCAAAGCGCTGCGCCTGATGCATCTCGCCGATCGTTTTTCCTTGCCGCTCATCACTTTCATCGACACACCGGGCGCTTATCCGGGTCTCGATTCCGAGGAGCGTGGCCAGAGCGAAGCGATCGCGCGCAACCTGTTCGAGATGGCGAAGTTGCGCGTGCCGGTGATCAGCGTGGTGATCGGCGAGGGTGGGTCGGGCGGTGCGCTCGCGATCGGCGTCTGCGATCGCTTGCTGATGCTGCAGTTCAGCACCTATTCGGTGATCTCGCCGGAAGGCTGCGCGTCCATTCTTTGGAAGAGCGCCGACAAGAAAGAAACCGCAGCCGAGGCGATGGGCCTCACCGCCGATCGCTTGCGCTCGCTGGGGCTCGTCGATGAGGTGATCGCCGAGCCGCTGGGTGGCGCCCACCGCAACGGCAGCGTGGTGGCGAGCTCGGTCAAAGATGCGCTGCTGCGTCATTTGCACGACTTGCAGGCCAAGCCGCGCGAGACGCTGCTTGCCGAGCGATCCTTTCGCCTCGCGGGCTTCGGCGTGTTCTCCGAGGAGCCAGGCTGAGCGCGTCGGCCGATGCGCTCGTCGGGCGGCTCGGGCGCGAGCTCGAGCGACTGGCGCAGCAGGCAGCCCCTGAAAGATTGTGCGTCGCCCTGAGTGGTGGCGCCGATTCGGTCGCGCTGCTGGTCGCACTCGTTTCGCTACGCAAGACGCAGCCTTCGTGGCGCACCCGAGCCTTGCGTGCGGTGCACGTGCATCATGGCCTGCGACCCGCGGCCGACGAGTGGGCGCGGCATTGTCGGGCGCTCTGTCGACAACTTGGCGTGCCGCTGTCGGTGCGTCGAGTGAGCGTGCCGCGCAGGCGTGGCCGTTCACTCGAGGCCGAGGCACGGAACGCGCGCTACGCCGCGCTCGCAACGGGTTTGCGGCAGGGCGAGTGGTTGCTGACGGCGCACCACGAGGACGATCAGCTCGAGACTTTGCTGTTGCAGTTGATGCGCGGTGCCGGCGTGGCAGGACTGGCGGGCATGCCGCGGCTCGCAATCTTTGAGTCGGGACATCTGGTGCGTCCTCTCCTCGGTGAGTCGCGCGCCACGCTCGAGCAGTGGCTGCGCGTGCACGGCATCACGTGGATCGACGATGACAGCAACGTCGATGAGCGCTTCGATCGCAACTATCTGCGGCAGCGTGTCGTGCCACTGTTGCGGGCGCGTTGGCCAGCGGCCTCGACCGTAGCCGCGCGGAGCGCGGCGCACCTCGGCGAAGCGCGCGAATTGCTCGAGGCGTTGGCGGCGAGCGATCTCGTCGAAGTCGGTATCGATGCCGGGCGTCTCGTCGATCTCGATCGATTGCGCACACTCAGCGTTGCGCGACAACGCAACCTGCTCCGTCACTGGCTGCTGCAGCGCGGTCTCAAGGTGCCCGATGCCGTGCACCTCGAGCGAATTCGCGCCGAGTTGCCGGCGGCACGTCGCGATGCGCAACCCCGGGTGCGCTGGTCTGGTGGCGAAGTCAGGCGTTTCAGGGGAAGACTCTATGCGCTCGCCAGCCCGTCTACGCCGTCGGTCGGCGCGCGAGGTGGCACGACACGCTGCCGCAGATAGTTGCGATCGAAGCGCTCATCGACGTTGCTGTCA
>RGYP01000138.1 GCA_010031985.1 Gammaproteobacteria bacterium | reverse complement strand
GTAAAGAGATCGGCATCAGCGCGTTCATCGCACGGTGGCGCATGAAATCGAGCAGATGCCGCAGATGCGGCGGCAAGAAACCCTCGCCCAGATTGCGCACACCGAGAAAAAGATTGAGCTTGGCGCTGCTGCGCATCAGCCAAAGCAGCAACAGCACCAGCAGCGCGAGATCGTTATCGCGACCGAGCAGCAGCACGGCGGCCATGGCGACTGTCACCGCGATCAGGATCTCGTGCCAAAGAATGGCCGTGAATGCACGCCCCGCCCGACGGATAAGCCCCTCGTCCTCGGCACTGTGAGTGGGCAGTGGGCCCGTCACTTTGCCGGTCAGGAACGTGACCTCTATCCAGCCCCATACGGTGATCGCGCCGACGAGTGCGCCGACGGCGGCGGCGACGCTGGTGGTGTCGCGTAGACCCACGAGCAAAAACAGACCGGCGACGCCAAGCAACGTGGCTAGCAACAAAAGTCGTGGATAACTGCGCGGCGTATGGCCGATGAGTCGTGCGATCACTGCAGTCGAGCCCCACCAGAGTGCCAGCGTGAGCAGCAGCGGTGCACCGTGTGTCGCCCAGTTCACCTTGCCCCCTGCGCCTTGGCGCTCAGGGCGCCGAATCAGTCAGGTACGATTTTCCCGCGGCGCGGGCCTCGCCCTGTTCCCAGAGTTCCGCAAAAGTGCGCGCGTTGTCGCGTCCGAATACGTCGAGATCTATTTCGGTTCCGGTCACTGTGTCGGTGAGCAGCAAACGCCCATCGCGCATCCGCGACAGACGATAGGGGGCGTCGGCATCGCTGCCGGAGAGTTTGCGTCCCCGCGAGAGTCCGCGAATCACGCCACTCACGAAGCCGGCCTGCTCGGCGCGAATGGCCGGCAGGCGAGTGCCGTCGGCGAGCACGGGGACGATCGCGCCATCCTCCAACGTGCGCAATCGCACTTCGTGACTCGACACGATGGCGTCCGGTGTCGTTGGCGGCGCTTGCGGAAGATCGTCACCGACGATTACCAGCAGGATCGCGGCGAGCACGAGCGCACCCGCCGAGAGCAGCAGGGGTTTCGGCAGATCGTGCGCGTGCTCTGCGGTCACGCCGAGGCACCGATGGCCGTGCGAGGGCTTGCCGAATGGATCGCTGCATCGGCATCGACCCGGCCGTCGAGTGTCGTCCCCGGCGTGAACTCGGCATAGGCTCGGCCCAGGATTTCGCCGGCAAGTTGCGGATTGGCGAGGCTGCGCAGCGCGGGCTGCGGACGCGTGATGCGCCAAGGGCGCACGTGCGGCCACATCCAGAGATAAGACACCCGCTGCTCGCGATCGAGCGTGAGCGCGATGTCGCCGCTGCCGTCGTCGCGCGTCAGGATCTGCGCCGATTCGATCGCCTTGAAAGGCAGGTTGATCGTGCTTGCGAGTGCAACGCCCTGGCGGATCACCACGCGTCGCGTGGTGATCGTGTACCAACTCGAGCGCGCCGAGAGTACGGCGATGCCGGTGACGATGGCGAGACAGATCAAAGAAAAAATCGCGGGGCCGATGCAGCCGCGCAAGGCCTCGAGCAAGGCACTGCCGTTGGCTGCGAGGTAGATCCCGCGTGCCGCCACGATCAGCACGAAATACGCGGCAAGTTGCCGGATACGGTAGGCGTTCAAGGCGAGGGAGCGCCAGTCCGGCGCTCCCTGCCAAAGAATGTACTCGCCAGCCGGAAGGGCCGAGGGCAGCCCGCGTACCGGTTCGTTGTCGTGTTCGCTGAAGCTTGCGCGCACGGTCATGGCGTCAGATCAGCGATTCGCTGCGCGCAGGTGTCGCGTAGAGATGACCGCTCGCGTAGTACGCGCAGATGCGATCTTCTTCGAGCTTGGTGATCTGCTCGTTGCTCGCGATACCCGGTACGCCCGCGAACTGCGCGGCCGTGATCGAGGCGACCTTGACCTTGCGGTGGCTGGCGTCGTAGCGCACGAAGCCGCTCGGCAGCATGACCTTGCGGCCACCGGCGAGAGTGACTTCGAGGTAGCGAATCTGCGGCTCTGCACGATCGACCCACAGTTCGCTCACGGTGCCGGCGGCGGCACCATCGAGCCCGCACACCGTCATGCCACGTGGATCCGGATCGCGCGACTCCACCGACCAGCCGGCGGCAAGACGCATCGGCACGATCATCGCCGAGCCGTCGAGCATGCGCTCAGGTTGATTCGCTCGCTCGGCATAGGCTGCGGGCCCGACGCCATCGGCCATCGGATTGCCGCCTGCGAAGAAGGCCCAAAATCCGTACAGCGCGATCTGCGCGGTATCCAGGTACTCGAGAAATGCATTGCTCTCCATGATGTCGTCCTCCTTGAAGCCTCAACCGGCTCGCCTTGTCTCGTCAAAAATCAGAACGTCGTCGAAAATCGGCACGTTTGCTCAACCGGGCAGCTCCGCGAGCCCGAGTCGCTGTTCACCTTGTTCGTCCCCATTTCTTTGGCCGCGTCTGCGTGCCAGCGGTCCGACGGCGACCAATGCAGCAAACAGCAACGCGATCTCGAAGTGGTAGACGAAGAGATATCCGGTGGCGGGTGAGGCGAGGGCGGGGCCCATCTGGCCGTGCGCCGCGAGCTCGCCGATGACGTTGCAGACTGCGCCGCCGAGCGCGATCGACAAGCCTGCGGCGCTCGCCTGCACTGCGCCCCAGGCGCCGAGCGCGAGACCGTTGTCCGCTTTTTGCAGCGCCATGGCTGCGAGCAAGGTGCCCACCGAAAAAAGTCCACCACCAAAACCGATCAACACGGCGCCGCTGCGAAACAGCAGCGCCGAGCCCATCGGCTCGGCGAAAACGACTGCCGCGAACGCGAGCACACCGACGAGCGCGCCGACTGCGGCAACGCGCAGCGGTTCTGCGCCGCGGCGCAGCGAGCGTGCCGCGAGCCCGAAGGCGACGAGGGCGCCGACTGCCGAGAGCGCCGTCAATTGGCTCGTCGCGCCCACTTGCATGTGCAGGATCTGGCCGCCGTAAGGCTCGAGCAGGATGTCCTGCATGCTGAACGCGGCGGTGCCGAAGCCGACGGTGGCCAGCAATCTTCGTGTGCTCGGCGGTGCGGTGAAATTGCGCCAGGCGGCGCCGAACTTGGCGCTCGTCGTCGGCTGCTGTAAACGCGTCAGATCGCGCGGTTCCTGCTTCCAGAGCGCGATGACGTTGAGCATGAAGGTCACGACCGCTGCGCCCTGGATGGTTTGGATCAGGCGCAGCGGCGAGAACTCGCCGCTCAGCAGCCAGCCGAACGCGATCGATGAGCCGACCATGCCGAGCAGCAGCATCACGTACATCAGCGCGACCACGCGCGGTCGGGTCTCGGTCGGCGCGAGATCGGTGGCGAGCGCAAGTCCTGCAGTTTGCGTCGAGTGCAGGCCCGCACCCACCAACAAAAATGCGACGGCGGCACCGACCTGGCCGACTTCTGCAGGGCCACGGCCTTCGCCACTCAACACGAGCAGTGCAAAGGGCATGATCGCGAGGCCACCGTACTGCAAAAGCGTGCCGAACCAGATGTAGGGCACGCGGCGCCAACCGAGTACCGAGCGATGCTGGTCGGAATGGAAGCCCATGAAGGCGCGCAGCGGGGCAAACAGCAGCGGCAAACCGATCATGGTGGCGACCAGCCAGGCGGGCACGTTGAGTTCGACGATCATCACGCGATTGAGCGTGCCGTTGAGCAAAGCGAGCGCGATGCCGACCGACACCTGAAACAGCGACAGACGCAGCAGTCTCGAGAGCGGCAGATCGGCACTCGCCGCGTCCGCGAACGGCAGGAAACGCGAGTCGTATCGCAGGCGGCCGAGTTTCGTCGGGCGTCTCATGGCGAGGTCACCCACTGGCCGTCACTGCCTGTCGAGGTCGCGGCCGCCGACAGCCGATTCGCCTCGCGTCGCGCCATCCGCAATTTGTAAAAGAATTGCAGGGCATTGACGACGTAGGTGGCGTACGCGACGAGGGCGAGCCACATTTGTTCGCGGATGCCGAGCGCACCCGTGAGCCATGCGTAGAGATAGGCGCTGTGCAAGGCGATCACCGCCATGCTCACCACGTCTTCCCAGAAAAAAGGCCTCGCGAACAGCCAGACGCCGAAGACTTCCTTTTCCCAGATCGCGCCCGTGAGCATGATGGCGTAGAGGAAGCCGGTCTTGACGATGACCGAGATCGTTGCTGTCTCGGCGCCCTCGCCGCTGCGCAGGAAAGAGAGCACGAGCCACAGGCTGACGAGAAAGGCGAGCAGTTGCAGGGGCGCGAGTACCCCTTGGACGATGGTCCACGGGGAGCCGTCCCGACGGGTTCGTTCCTCGGGGGTGTAGAGCAGACGGCCGGCGGCAGCCGGCGGGACATCCGACATGGGCGTGCTCGCGCCTAGTAATAGAAGTGTCGGACCGAATCTAGAGAAGGGGGCGCATACTGTCAATCTAAATTTACGTCTAGGAACATTGACAGGTAGCGTCGGGACTTATATATGTGTCACTCTGCGACACATCCGGGGGTTGACCAGCGGGAAGCCAAACCCCCTCCACTGGTACACGGAAGTCGTCGCGGAACCCTTCGTGGCGTCGGCATGCTGCCGCGCCGTCGGGTGAGGTTGACTCGATGACGGACTCTTACGCTGATCGCGATGCCGAGGACGGATACTCGGCCCTGCTGCGCACCATAGAAGGCGAGGTGATTCCGCGTCTCATCCTCGCGCATCGCGCGGTGGCCGACGGCAACCGTTGCGACGATCTCGCAAGTCCCCTGCGACCCGGGTCCACCGAAATCTTTGAGCTGGCGCGGATCGTGCTGCGTGGCAGCAACGCCGAGGCGCTCGCCTATCTGCGAGGCCTGCAAACGCTCGGCATGAATACCGAGACCATCTATCTCGAACTGTTGGCTCCGGTGGCCCGGCACCTTGGCGTGCGCTGGGAAGACGAGAGCAGCGATTTCGTCGAGGTTACGCTCGGATTGCAAAAGTTGCAGGATCTCGCGCACCAACTGAGCGAGGCCAACGTCGAGACGTCGCGACCGACGTCGCGGGTCAGTCGCCGAGCGCTGTTCGCGGCGCTGCCCGGCGAGCAGCACGTCTTCGGCTCGCAACTCGTCGGCGAGTTCCTGCGCCGGGCGGGCTGGGACGTGTGGGATGTCCCCGGTGCGAAGGACGGCGGCTCGCGGGCCTGCGCACCGCGGGTCGGGCCGAGCCGCGGTGCGCAGGCCCGCGAGCCATTCCCCGACCAGCCGACTCGTTTGCGCGCTGAAACTCTCGCCGAGGGCTCGCCCCGCGAGGCGCTTCGGGTCATCCCCCAGCAAACGCCCCGCCGCCGGATTGGCTTCGACGATTTTTTGAGTGCTCGCATCGACCGTGAGCACTGCGTCGCCGATCGATTGCAGCAGCAGTCGATAACGCGTCTCGGCGAGCCGCAGTTTCGCGTAATCGCGCTCCAGCGACTGCTCGGCCTCGATCAATCGCTGCTGCAACGCCGCCACGGCGCGCAAATCTCGACCCTGGGCGAGGCATCGACCATCGTCGTCGAGGGGTGACAAGGCATACACGATGGGCGCGGTGCGATTGTCGGTCAGCGGATGATTCACCTGCCGCGCTCGCACCTGCCCCGCCGACAAATCGCGCAACAGCAGCTCGATCTTGGGCTGACTGTC
>RGYP01000137.1 GCA_010031985.1 Gammaproteobacteria bacterium | reverse complement strand
TGCAACGTATAGCGGTTATCGACCAGTGGCTGCGTGAGATTGCCGGGGTCGTACTGATCGATACTGAAATCGTCACCCATCAAAATATAGAAATCGGGTTGATCCGCTGCGGCAGCGGTCAGGGTACGGCGATACAGTTCGGCGTTGAACGTGGTGCGCTCACGCTCGGGATGTGAGTCTCCTTGGACGGCAAATACGAAAGTGCTGCCAGGTGGCCGCGCGGTATGGAATGTTGCCTCGTCGGTCGATCCGGAGGCGCTGCCGTCGGCTGCAGTGAACTGCAATCGGTAGTAGTAGCGAGTATTCGCCACGAGATTCGTCAGCGTGAACTCGTGTGGCTTGCCGACCTGCAGCGTGGCGCTGGCGCTTTGTCGGTCGGGCTGCCCCGCGACGGTGCCATAGGCGAGGGCGATGCTCCCCGATTGGTTCGCCGAGTAGACGTTGACCTTGACCGACTCGTTGGTCGGCGATCCGAGAATCACATCGCCCCTGAATGCGGACGTCGTTGCACCTACTGCCGTGACGTTGACTGCTGTCGACGCATTGCTTGTACCGGCCGAGTTGGCCACGGTCGCGGTGCATGAATAGGCGGTGCCGTTCGTGAGATTTGCGACACGTACCGTCGACGTGTTGGCCGAACCCGATCTCGTCGTGTTTCCGGCGACACAATTGACGGCATACGTCGTGATTCCGCCTGCGCTGGTGGCGACGGTGAAAGTCGCCGCGCCATCGCTCGCTTGTACGGCCGAGATGGTGGGCGGAGTTGGCACGGAGACGCCGCCGGGTGCTGGGGTAGCGATCGAGGTTTGCGAAGCGCCGCCGCCTCCGCCACCGCCGCAGCTGGTCAATACGACTGCTGCGACCAATGGGGCGAGAAATTTGCGCAACAAAATTTTATTCAAGCGTGGATTTCCGACCCTGTCGTTTCGACCTTCAGTGTATGTGTGCTGCCGCGGACACCGCGAAAAGATAAAGACAACTTTTGTAAAGGTTTTGACAAGCGCAGATGAACGCTTGCATCGCCCGCTAAGCTGTCAATTCATGAAGCGGTTTCTCAGTCGTTCGGTTCTGACGATGATCGCCGGCGCGGGCATTCTCAGCGCATGTGGAGGCGGTGGTTCTGGCGGCGGACAGGCGGCGCCCGTCACCCCGACACCCACGCCTACGATCACCGTGCCGGGCGCACCCACCGGAATTTCCGGTTCCGCCGGTAATGGTTCGGCAACATTGACTTTCTCGGCCCCCGCCTCGAACGGCGGCGCAACGATCAGTAACTACACTGTTTCTTGTACTGGGGGCGGCGCGACTCGCACGGCGTCGGGTACGGCGAGTCCGATTACCGTAACGGCGCTAAGCAACGGTACGACCTATTCGTGCTCGGTCGCCGCCTCGAATTCGGCGGGTACGGGGATTTCGTCGAGCGCGGTGAACGTTACGCCGACGGCTCCGACGAGCTCCGGATTCAGCTTGTCGAGTTCGGTTGGCGTGGAGGGCGGCACCTTGCCGACCGATTACACCTGCGACGGCACCGGTTCATCGCCGGCGTTGAGTTGGTCGAATCCGCCTGCGGGCACGCAGCAATTCGCATTGTTGATGACTACGCTGCCCGGCGATGGCACCACCAAATGGAATTGGGTTCTGCACGATATCCCCGCAGCGGTGCGCTCACTGGGCAAGGACAGTTTCGGCCTTGGAACTCCCGGTGTCGGTTCTGACGGTCCTTATGTCGGCTATCAGCCGCCATGCTCGCAAGGACCTGGTGCCAAGACTTACACCTTCACGCTCTATGCGCTTTCGGCAGCCCCGACATTGACTGGATCGGGCGCGGTGAACGGCTCGACGCTGACCACGGCGATCGCCGGAATTACCTTGGGTACCGCCGTACTGAATCTCAACTACACGCGCCCCACCAATGCATCAGGCTCGTCCACCGCCTGTGGCTTGGTGCGCGGGTCTCTCGGCGGCTCGACGACGGGAAACGCCAGCGTGTCCTGCGATGTGAACTACGCGTACGTCAGTTCGACCAGTCTACCGACACACGCGATGATGAACGGCATCACGGCCTCCAATCTGCAGGTGCCGCTCGCTCAAAATTTTCTCGGTGCCAATGGTTGGAAGATTCCGCTCAGTCCTGCGATTGCCGCGAGTACGGTCTCTGCGGTCGACGGGCCGATCGGAGTCGCAGTCAACGGGGTCTTGATTTTCAACCCTTGCAAACAGGGCGGGTGTCAAAATGGCGATGTCAAAGTATTGGGAGAGCTCGATGCTTGCAACGGACACGCTGGCCGTGCTGACGATTATCACTATCATGCAGCCCCGGTATGCCTGATGCAGGGACGCGCCACCAATTACTGGGATACTCATCCGGTAGGATGGGCCCTCGATGGCTTTGCCATCTATGGCTACAACGACGCGAACGGCCAGATTGCGAGTCGCGACAGCGTCTGCGGCGGCAATACCAGTACGGTTTCCAATGGACCGCAGGGTTACAGCTATCACGTGACCGATGCTTCGCCCTACGTGCTTTCCTGCTTCCGTGGCACGCCGAGCCCCGATCTCGCAAATCAGAGCAGCAAGTTTTCGCCCATTCGACAACCCCCCGTGCAACCTTTCAAAGTGTCGAACATGACGCTGACGACGGATGCCACTGATGGCTATCAGGTGTTGCAGTTCTCGTCCGCCGTGAGCTTCACCACCAACGAAACCGGGTCAGACAGCTACGTCAACTCGCCTGGAACGTATCGAATCCGTTACAAGCAGCTGACCGGAACGGCACTGACGACTGCGCTTGCCACCGGCAACAATGCCAACAAGTCTGCGTGCTGGAACTTCAACTTCACCGACTCCAATGGCAACGCTACACAGCCGCCGATCACGTATTGCCGTTGAGCTGGCATGTGCGTTGTCGATCGTTCTCGGATCGATCCCTGCGGGAATCGGTCACGAGTTGGAGTCCGATCGTCTAACCATCGTCATGCGCGAGCCAGGACATCTCGCGCTGGCGTTTCGCGTCGACGAGATGACCCTGCTCAGGCGCTTGCTGGCGTCGGATGCGACGGATACCGACTTTCTGATCTCGATGGCCGCCATGGACGATACGACTTTTGACGACCTCGTCGATCGGGGTCGCGCACGCTTCGAATCGCAGGTGGTGATCCTCGATCAAAATGCCAGCGAGCTTGTGCTGCGCAACTGGCGCTGGAGCTCGAAAGATCAGCTGCGTCGCAAAATCCGTGAACTTGCGATGGCAACGGTAGTCGGCGGCGACGTGCACACGCACGATACCGGCAACGAGATCACCGCAGATGCCGTCTCCGCATCACCGGTATCGGGCATCACGCTGCGCTTGCCGAAACAGGCTGCCAAGATTCTCGTGGTCGCCTATCGACCTCAGCAAAGCGATTACGACCCCGGTCACGACGCAGGTCTGGTCGTCGGGTTCTGAGACGATCGCCGTTTCGTAGGGCCGTGCCATGAAGCCTTGTCATCGGCGATACTCGCCCGATGAGCACCGTCCCCAAGAACGATACGGGCGAGCAACCTCGGTTGTCCAAGCGCCTGGGTGAGCTCGGTCTTTGTTCGCGCCGTGAGGCAGAATCCTGGATCGTCAATGGTTGGGTTCGTGTCGACGGGGTCGTGGTCGACGTTCTCGGTAGCCGCGTGCGTCGTGATGCGCACATCGAGATCGATCGCCGCGCGCGCGAGCAACAATCCGAACTCGTCACCGTCATCCTCAACAAACCCATTGGATATGTTTCCGGGCAAGCGGAAGACGGTTACGAACCCGCTACGGTTTTGATCAGACCCGAGAATCGCTGGGGTGGCGACGATTCGGGGCTGACCTTCGATCCCAAGCACCTATCGGGTCTCGCGCCAGCCGGGCGACTCGACATCGACTCAACGGGTCTCATGGTTTACACGCAGGACGGTCGTGTCGCCAAGCAACTGATCGGTGGTAACGACGTCGAGAAGGAATATCTGGTTCGCGTGCAAGGTGCATTGTCCGACGAGGGGCTCGCACGATTGCGACATGGCCTGATGCTCGATGGCGTCAGGTTGAAGCCCGCACGAGTCGCCTGGCAAAACGAGGATCAGCTGCGCTTCGGTTTGCGCGAGGGGCGCAAGCGTCAGATCCGTCGCATGTGCGAGATCGTGGGGCTAAGGGTGACGGGTCTCAAACGCATCCGCACGGGCCGGGTCATGCTGGGTGCGCTGCCTGTGGGGCAGTGGCGATATCTAAGAAAGGACGAGGGCTTTTGACAGCTCGTAGGCGCAGATGTTGACGGTGGATGCGAGATTCAGCGACTCCACTCCCTGACCACCCGGCACTGAAAACACCGAGCTGTCACAGGCCGAACGCATCTCTGCAGTCGCGCCGCGCGACTCACTGCCGAACATGTAGCACTCGAAATCCTTGAACGAGTTTTCGGCGATCGACGAACCGCGGATGTCGAGCAGCGCAATCCGCGAATATCGATTCTGTACTTCTTCGAGAGTGACGTCGATTTCGAAGGGAACTTCGAAGATCGCTCCCATGCTCGCCCGCACCACCTTCGGGTTGTAGGGCTCGACGCTGTCCGGCGACAACAGACAACGAAATCTGCCGAACCAGCCGAGCGTTCGCAGGATCGTTCCCAGGTTCCCTGGATCCTGGATCTGGTGCAGATAGATCGCTCGCTCCGCGACACGTGGTACCGGCGTCGTGAGCATCGGAACGACGGCGATCACGCCCTGAGGGGAGCGCGTCTCGCTCAACTGCGCCATCTGCCTCGCACTCAGTGTTTCGATAGCGAGCTGTCGTGGAAACCCGGGCGGTAGACCGGCGGCAAGATATTCCTCACTCACCAGAATGCGTGCAGCGGCGAGGTCTGATCGACGACTCAGGGCCTTGCCGAGTTCGAGCACCAAATGCTCACCCTCGGCGAAGAAAAACCCGAGTCGGTCGCGGTGTTTCTTGTGGCGCAAGCTTTTCAGATCGTCGAAGTTCATCGCTGCATCCGCACTCATGCTTGCGCCCGTTGTATCGCGTGGCCACTGATGCTGTTCGCCACGGCCTCGGCGAGCTTGATGCCATCGACCCCTGCCGACAGAATGCCCCCCGCGTAGCCTGCGCCCTCGCCACCCGGGAAGAGACCACGTACGTTCAAGCTTTGCAGCGTCATGGCGTCTCGCGTGATCCGTAGCGGTGAAGAGGTGCGACTCTCGATGCCCGTCAATACGGCATCCTCGCGATCGAAACCACGGATCTGTCGACCGAAAACAGGTAGCGCTTCGCGCATCGCCGCGATGGCATCATCGGGTAGTAGAGGTGCGAGATCGGTGAGGTTGATGCCAGGCTTGTAGGAGGGCGCGACCTCGCCCAAAGAAGTCGATGGCTTGCCAGCGATGAAGTCGCCTACGAGTTGTGCGGGGGCCGAGTAGTCACCGCCGCCCATCTCGAAAGCAAGCGACTCCAGACGCTCCTGCAATGCAATGCCGGCGAGCGGACCACCAGGAAAATCTTTTGTCGGATCGATCCCGACGACGATACCCGCATTGGCGTTGCGTTCATTGCGAGAATATTGACTCATACCATTCGTCACGACGCGCCGCGCTTCCGAGGTCGCGGCGACAACGGTACCGCCGGGACACATGCAAAAA
>RGYP01000136.1 GCA_010031985.1 Gammaproteobacteria bacterium | reverse complement strand
GGCACATCAATTGATGCAAAGAGTAGTTGCAGACCGAGGTGCGGATCGTGGGGGAGGCGCCCTGATGCGTCTCGCCCACGACCCCAGCGCCCTGAGCCACGTCGGCGATGCTCGCGAGTTCGGCAAGGTTGCCGTGTTGCTGGGCGGCGACTCGAGCGAGCGCGAGATTTCTTTGTTGAGCGGTCGTGCGGTGCTTGCCGCCTTGCAGCAGCGCGGCGTCGATGCGCATGCCTTCGATCCTCGCGAGCGACCCCTCGCCGAGCTTCTCGAAAACGGGTTCACTCGTGTCTGGGTCGCGCTGCATGGTCCGGGCGGCGAAGATGGCACGTTGCAGGGTGCGCTCGAGTGCCTCGGCATTCCCTACACCGGCAGCGGGGTGCTCGGCTCGGCGTTGTGCATGGATAAAGTCCGCACCAAACGTCTGGCAGCGGCGGTCGGGATCGGCACGGCGGATTTCGTCGTGCTGCGTGGTCCCGAAGATTTCGACACCGCACTCACGCAACTCGGTTTGCCGTTGTTCGTAAAGCCGGCGACGCAGGGCTCTTCGGTCGGCATGAGCAAGGTCGAGCGCGCGGCCGACTTGCCTGCCGCCTTCGCGGCCGCCGCCGCAACCGATGTGGCGGTGCTGGCCGAAGCATTCATCAGCGGCGCCGAATACACCGTCGGCATCCTGCATGGGCGTGCACTGCCATCGATACGCATCGTGGCGACAAAGAATTTCTACGATTACGAAGCGAAGTATTTCCGTGACGACACGCAGTACCACTGTCCATCGGGGCTTGCTGCCGAGGCGGAGCGGCATCTCGGTGCACTCGCGCTCGGTGCATTCGCAGCGACCGGAGCCGAGGGCTGGGGTCGCGTCGATTTCATGATGGACAAAACCGGGCGACCGCTGCTGCTCGAAATCAACACGGTTCCCGGGATGACGGACCACAGCTTGGTGCCGATGGCGGCACGAGCGAATGGCATCGATTTTCCGACGCTGGTGTGGCGCGTGCTCGAGACCAGTTTCACGCGCCGGCCCAAGAACTTGGCGGAGGGCACAGGACATGGCCATGTTCGGTAATCGCAAACCCCGCAATCGCAAACGCACCGAGGAAGCGGCGTGGCAGATGCCGCAAATCGACTGGAAACGCTTGGCGTCCGCGACCTCGGGTCTCGCGGTGGTCGGTGCATTTCTTTGGTTGATCGTGACTGCACTCGACCAGCCGATCGATCGCGTGCTGGTACAGGGCCGCTTCCAGCGCGTCTCGCCGATGGAGGTCGAGCAGGCCGTGCGTGATCGCTTGCACGATGCCGGTCTCGTGACCGCCGATCTTGCCACGCTGCAGCGCGCCATCGAAACGCTGCCCTGGGTCGACAGTGCGAGCGTGGGTCGTGCCTGGCCGCGCGGTCTCGAGGTTCGTGTCGTCGAGCAGGTGGCTGCAGCGCGCTGGGGTGCCAACGGGCTTTTGAACGCGCGTGGCGAGTTGTTCTTGTCCGAGTCGCGATTCATTCCACCCGAATTGCCGCGGCTCTCCGGGCCGAAGGGCAGCGAGAGCACGGTGGCGCAGCGCTACCTCGCCATTCAGGGCCGGCTGATCGAGGGTGGCGTGCGCATCGCCGCCTTGCGGCTCGATGCGCGCGGGGCCTGGGAGATCGATCTCGACAACGGCGTGCGCATCCGACTCGGTCGTCGACAGGTCGACGAGCGCTTCGAGCGCTTCGTGGCAGCGGCACTGCGACTCGTGGTGCAGCGCTCGGCAGAAATCAATTACGTGGACATGCGCTACACCAACGGCTTCTCGGTCGGTTGGCGTGGCAGCACCAAGGTTGCGGCAGTGGACGAGTTCGACGAGTCCACCGAAGGTTGACGGACGGAATACGCATGGCAAAGAAACCGGAAAGACAACTCATCGTCGGACTCGACATCGGCACCTCCAAAGTGGTGGCGCTGGTCGGCGAGATCGCGCCCGATAACAGCATCGAGATCATCGGTATCGGCTCGCAGCCGTCGCGCGGGCTCAAGCGCGGGGTCGTCGTCAACATCGAGTCGACCGTACAGTCGATACAGCGTGCCGTCGAAGAGGCGGAACTGATGGCCGGTTGCGAGATCCACTCGGTCTACGCGGGCATCGCCGGCAGCCATGTACGCAGTCTGAATTCGCATGGCGTGGTGGCGATCCGCGACAAGGAAGTGCAGCTCGCCGACGTCGAACACGTGATCGATGCCGCCAAGGCGGTGGCGATTCCGGCCGATCAAAAAATCCTGCACGTGCTGCCACAGGAATTCATCATCGATGGGCAGGAGGGCATACGCGATCCGGTCGGCATGTCCGGCGTGCGCCTCGAAGCCAAGGTGCACATCGTCACCGGTGCGGACAGCGCCGCACAGAACATCGAGAAGTGCATCCAGCGCTGCGGTCTGGACGTCGACGACATCGTGCTCGAGCAGCTCGCCTCGAGCTATGCCGTGCTGACCGAGGACGAAAAAGACCTCGGCGTTTGCATCGTCGACATCGGCGGTGGCACCACCGACATCGCCGTGTTCTCGCATGGCGCCATCCGGCACACCGCAGTGATTCCGATCGCCGGCGACCAAGTCACCAATGACATCGCCGTGTCGATGCGCACGCCGACGCAGAACGCCGAAGAGATCAAGTTGCGTTACGCCTGCGCTCTGTCGCAGCTCGCCAATCCGGACGAGACCATCGAAGTGCCGAGCGTCGGCGACCGGCCGGCGCGCAGGCTCGCCCGCCAGACGCTCGCCGAAATCGTCGAGCCGCGCTACGAGGAGCTCTTCAGCCTCATCCGCGAGGAACTGCGGCGCAGCGGTTTCGAGGAAACCATCGCCGCCGGCATCGTGCTGACCGGTGGCAGTTCGAAGATGGAAGGTGCCATCGAACTTGCGGAGGAGGTCTTCCACGTGCCGGTGCGACTCGGCATGCCGGTCGGCGTGCGCGGCCTCGCGGACGTCACGAGCAATGCGATCCATTCGACCGGCGTCGGTCTTTTGCTTTACGGGCGCGATCACCTCGCGCCCAACCGTTCGCGCGCCGGTGCGATCACCGGCAAGGCGCGCGGCATGGCCGAGCGGATGCGGGATTGGTTTCAGGGCAATTTTTGAAATCGTTTTCGAATTGGAAACAGGAGTGATAAGTCATGTTTGAACTGATGGACTCATACACCCAGAGCGCAGTGATCAAGGTTCTCGGCGTGGGCGGCGGTGGCGGCAACGCCGTCTCGCACATGGTGCAGAGCGGAATCGAGGGCGTGGATTTCATGTGCGTCAACACCGACGCGCAGGCGCTGAAGAACTCCAACGTCAAGACCGCACTGCAGATCGGTTCCAACATCACGAAGGGTCTCGGCGCCGGCGCCAATCCCGACATCGGTCGTCAAGCCGCGATGGAAGATCGTGATCGCATCATCGAGCTGATCGAAGGCTGCGACATGTTGTTCATCACTGCGGGCATGGGTGGTGGTACCGGTACGGGCGCTGCGCCGGTCGTGGCGCAGATCGCCAAGGAACTCGGGATCCTCACCGTCGCCGTGGTCACGCGGCCGTTCAACATGGAAGGCAACAAGCGTTCGCTGGTCGCCGACCACGGCATGGAAGAACTCGCCAAGCACGTCGATTCCTTGATCACCATCCCGAACCAGAAACTGCTCACCGTGCTCGGGCCGAAGACCACGCTGCTCGACGCCTTCAAGCGTGCGAACGGCGTGTTGCAGGGCGCTGTGCAGGGCATCGCCGATCTCATCACCCGTCCGGGTCTCATCAACGTCGACTTCGCCGACGTGCGCACGGTGATGAGTGAAACCGGCATGGCGATGATGGGCACCGGATTTGCGAGCGGTGAGGACCGCGCCCGTGTGGCGGCGCAGATGGCGGTGTCGTCGCCACTGCTCGAGGACGTGAATCTCAGTGGCGCCCGCGGCATCCTCGTCAACGTCACCGCCGGGCTCGATCTCGGCATCGGCGAATTCGAGGAAGTCGGCAACATCGTCAAAGAATTCGCTTCCGAAGATGCGACGGTGGTGGTCGGTACGGTCATCGACCCGAACCTCAGCGACGAACTGCGCGTCACGGTGGTGGCAACCGGTCTCGGCCGTCTGCAAGCGCAGACCGTCGCGCCGCAGCTCGCGCCGGCGATCGCCGCGGCGCCGGCGGTGGCCGCCGCACCGGCGGCACGCGCCAGTGCTGCACGATCGGGTCTCGAGGGGCTGCGTGCCGGACGTCGTCCGGTCGTGGTGCCAACCGACTACAGCAAGCTCGACGTCCCCGCCTACGAGCGCTTCAAGGCGGCTGCGGGTGACGGTCTGCGTCACGAGCCCGAAGGTGCCGAGGAGATCCTCGACATCCCGGCGTTCCTGCGTCGTCAGGCCGATTGATCTCGGGTCTTTTCGGGTACACTCGCGCCCTTCTGTGATTCCCCCGGCCCGCTGCGGTTGCGCGGCGGGCACGGGCGGAACCGGGGACAGCAATGGTCGGACAGAGAACGCTTAAAAACGTCATTCGCGCGAGCGGTGTCGGCCTGCACTCCGGCAAGCGCATTCTCATGACCATTCGTCCGGCCGCGCCCGACACCGGCATCGTTTTTCGGCGTACCGATCTTGCGGTCCCCGTCGACGTGCCGGCACGTGCGGGCAACGTCGGCGAGACCACGCTCGGCACTTCACTCGTCAAGGACGACGTGCGTGTGTCGACGGTCGAGCACCTGCTCTCGGCGTTCGCCGGGCTAGGCATCGACAATGCACTGGTCGAAGTCACGGGCCCCGAGGTGCCGATCATGGACGGCAGCGCGGGCCCGTTCGTGTTCCTGCTGCAATCGGCTGGGATCGAGCAGCAGCGCACACCCAAGCGCTTCGTGCGTATCCGCAAGTCGGTGCGTGTCGAAGACGGTGACAAGTGGGCGCAGTTCGATCCCTTCGATGGTTTCAAGGTCAATTTCGAGATCGAGTTCAACCACCCGATCTTCAAGCGTCGTGCGCAGCGCGCGAGCATGGATTTTTCCACGACGTCGTTTCTCAAAGAAATCAGTCGTGCCCGGACCTTCGGCTTCATGCGCGACCTCGAGACCATGCGCGCGCGTAATCTCGCGCTCGGTGGCAATCTCGACAACGCCATCGTGCTCGATGACTCGAAGGTGCTCAACGAGGGCGGTTTGCGCTACGAAGACGAATTCGTGAAGCACAAGATCCTCGATGCGATTGGCGATCTATACCTGCTCGGGCACAGCCTCATCGGGGAATTCTCCGCCTTCAAGTCGGGCCACGGCCTGAACAACCGCTTGCTGCGCACGCTGCTGGCCGACGAATCGGCATGGGAAGCGATCGTCTTCGAACGTCCCGAGGACGCGCCCATTTCTTACGTGCGTGCGCCGGTCCTCGCCGCCACCGGCTGAATCTTCACCGCCCAGCGCGCGATGCTCGGGCGAAATTCGCGCGCGGCGTCCCAAAGATCGGGCAAGGCGAAGCGCAGACGAGCGGCCCAGGACGCCGAATCCACAAAAATGGTGAGCGTCCCGTCTTTCTCCACGTAGTGTCCGATGGCTGCGAGCAGCGCGGGCTCGAGCCGCGGGGCAAAGAAGCTGCCCCAGTCTTCCTGTTTGCGGACGAATTCCCGGGCCCGGTTCGCAAGGCCTGAACCTGACAATAAGCTGCTGATTTCCCTGGGCTTTCCAGATCTGGAAAG
>RGYP01000135.1 GCA_010031985.1 Gammaproteobacteria bacterium | reverse complement strand
CGCCCGCGGCCTCTGCGCGCGCACCGATGAACGGTGATTCGCACACCACGAAACCGCCGCGATTTTCGATTTCGCCGCGCAGCGCGAGCATGTAGCCGTGCGAGTCGAAGACGCCGCTTTCGGGCGAGAGCATGGCAGCGACGCAGTGCAGCTCGGGCTCGAGCGCCTGCGCCTCGGCCGCCGTCAGCATCCGCAGGCCCTCGACGTCGTTGGCAAGGCCTTGCTGGAACTGTTTTTCGATCGCGGGGATTTCGGCCTCTTCGGTAGCGACGACGAGCTTGCCGCAGCGCCAATAGGGCACGCCGTGCGACTCGAGAAACGCATAGAGCTTGCGCCGTCCCTCTACGCACACTCGCGCCTTGAGAGACCCCGGCGCGTAATAGAACCCGGCGTGGATGACCTCGGAATTCCTGGACGAGACCCCTTCGCCGATGCGCGGACCGGCCTCGAGAACGATGACCGAGAGGCCGCGCTCGGCGAGGGCGTAGCCGCTCGCGAGCCCGACGGCTCCGGCGCCAATGACGATGGCGTCGGCGTCGTACTCGCGCATGAATTATTGCGCCTGTTCTTCGGACAGGCGCGGAATCGGGCCGTCCACCATCGCTGCGGCGTAGGCGGCCACGGCGAACACCGCTGTCGATTGCCGCAAATGCGCAGGGTCGACTTGATCGAGCGTGTCGTTGATGGTGTGGTGCACGTCGAAATAAGTCGTCGCATCGAGTTGCGGTGCGAGCACCGGGACGCCGCGACGACGCAGCGGGCCAAGATCTGCACCGCCCGCCGAGTTGTTGTCACCGAGTTCGACCTCGAGCGACTTCACGACACGATGCACCTGCTCGATCATTGCCCAATAAGTCGTCGGCACTCGTGCGGAGAATTTCCACACCGGCCCATCGCCAAGGTCCGCTTCCATGGCGAAGGCGTGGCGGGCGACGTTGTCGTCACCCTCCTCAAGGGGATAACGCGCGGCGCCCGACAGCCCGAATTCTTCGTTGGCAAATAGCACCACTCGAATGGTGCGCCGCGCACGCGGGTTGACCGCGACTGCGGCGCGCGCCGCGGCGATCGCGATCGCAACACCCGCGCCATCGTCTTGCACGCCCTGGCCGAGGTCCCAGGAGTCGAGGTGTGCCCCGATCAGCACGATTTCATTGGCGAGATCGGTGCCCGGCAAATCGCCGATGACGTTGGCCGAGCGCACTTGCGGCAGATCGCGGGCGGTGACGCGCATGCGCACCATCACCTGATTGCCGGCGATCTTGCCGCCGGGTCGCGTTTGCGCGACTTGGCGCTCGAGCAGATCGGCGTCCGGATTGGAGATGGACACCGCCGGAATACGCGGCGCGGATACTTTGTAGGACAGCGTGCCGGTGTGGGCGATGCGATTTTTGCTGGTGCCCACCGAGCGGATCACGACACCCGTGGCACCGAGCGCTGCGGCGATGCTCGGCCCTTCCGTGCGCACGCGAACGGCTTTGCCGTAGCCGCTGCCATCGCGGGTGCGCTCCATGCGTCCGTTGAAGAACACGATCTTGCCGCGTACCGTCCCCTCGGGCAGGGCCTGCAGGGCGGGGATGTCCTGGACCATCACGATCGGGCCCTCGAGGCCTTCGTCGGCGGTGCCGATGCTGCCGCCCAAGGCGGTGGTGACCATCGGCATCGGGAAGGGCGAGAGCACCTCGAAGTTCGCCTCGCCGCGGATCCAGCGCGGCACGATCACTTCCTGCGTACGTACGTTCTCGAAGCCGAGCGCGCGCAATTTTTTGACGGCCCACTCGACGCCCGCCTTGTCACCGGCGGTGCCCGCGAAACGCTGGCCGACTTCGCTGGTGAGTTCCTCGAGCAGCAGAGTGCTTTCATCCGAGCGTTGAGCGATTTCGCGTACGCCGATGGCTCCGGCCAAGGCCTCGCGCGAGATTTCGATGGCCGGTGGGGGTGGCGGCACGTCGCCGCCCGCACTCGGTGCGGCAGCGGCTGCAGCGTTCGGCTTGGCGTTGCGATTTTGCGCGAGCGTCGCGGTGACCGAGGTCAAAAGACCAAGACCGCAGACGAGCGCGACCGTGAGCGAGCGACCCACGGCTCAACCGAGCCGCTGTTGCAGCGCGGCGACTTGGGCGCGCAGCTGCGCCGGCGTGCGCGCACCGAACTCGTCCAAGTATTTCGCCATGTCCGCAGCCTCGGCGCGCCACTCGTCGGCCTTGATCGACAACAGTTCGTCGAGCGCCGACTCGCTGATGTCGAGCCCGGCGAGATTGAGATCGCTCGGTCGCGGCAGGTTGCCGATGGCGGTCTCGTTGGCCTCGGCGCGACCGCTGCAGCGCTTGAGCACCCAGTCGAGCACCCGCAGGTTGTCGCCGAAGCCCGGCCAAAGAAATTTGCCGTCGCTATCGCGACGGAACCAGTTGACGTGATAAATCTTCGGCGGGTGCTTGAGCTTCTGGCCCATCGCGAACCAGTGCGACCAATAATCGCCGTAGTTGTAGCCCGCAAAGGGTTTCATCGCCATCGGGTCGCGCCGCAGCACGCCCGCCTGCCCGATGGCCGCCGCCGTGGTTTCCGAGGCGACCGATGCGCCGACGAGCACGCCGTGGTTCCAGTCGCGCGCTTCGTACACGAGCGGTGCGACGCCGCGGCGACGTCCACCAAAGATAATCGCCGAGATCGGCACCCCGCGCGGGCTGTCCGCTTCGGGGGCGTAGCGCGGATTGCGCTTGGCCGATACCGTGAAACGCGAATTCGGCTGCGCCGCCGGACCATTGCCAGGCGCGTACGGCTGACCTTGCCAGTCGATCACCGGCGTGCCGGTATCGAGACCTTCCCACCACGGCTGATTGTCGGCGGTCAGCGCGACGTTGGTGAACAAGGTGTCGCGCTGAATCATCTCGAACGCATTGCGGTTGGTCTTGCGGTTGGTGCCCGGCACGACGCCGAAATATCCCGCTTCGGGGTTGATCGCGTACAAGCGGCCATCGGGACCGGGGTGCAGCCAGGCGATGTCATCGCCCACCGTCGTCACCGTCCAGCCCGGCATGGAGTCGGGCGGAATCAGCATCGCGAGATTGGTTTTGCCGCAAGCCGACGGGAACGCGGCCGCCACGTAATGCGTGTCGCCCTGCGGGCTCGTGAGGCCGACGATCAACATGTGCTCGGCAAGCCAACCCTCGTTGCGGGCCTGATAGCTCGCGATGCGCAGCGCATGACACTTTTTGCCGAGCAGCGCGTTGCCGCCGTAACCGCTGCCGAAGCTCTCGATCGCGAGATCCTCGGGAAAATGCATGATGAAGCGTCGATTCGGGTCGAGTTCGCCGGTCGAGTGCAAACCTTTGACGAAGCTGTCTTCGCGGCTGATGCGCTCGAGTGCGGCGCGCCCCGCACGCGTCATCAACATCATGTTGATGACGACGTATGCACTGTCGGTGATCTCGACGCCGCAGCGGGCGTAGGGCGAGTCGATCGGGCCCATGCAGTAGGGCACGACGTACAAGGTGCGACCCTTCATGCAGCCGCTGAACAGCCCGCGCATTTTCGCGCGCGCTTCGGCGGGCGCCATCCAATGATTGTTGGGGCCGGCGTCCTCCTGCTTCGAGGTGCAGACGAAGGTCAGGTGCTCGACGCGGGCGACGTCCGAGGGATGCGAACGCGCGAGAAAGCAATTCGGGTAATGGGCCTCGTTGAGCTTTTGCAGTTCGCCGCTCTGCTGCAACTGGCCAATGAAATGTCGGTATTCGTCATCGGAGCCTTCGACCCAGTAAACCTCGTCCGCCTGCGTCAGTTCGCGCACGGACGCCACCCACTCGGTGACCTGTTTCGAGAGTGTCGGCAGAGGCGGCATGGTTGCTGCGGCGGTAGCCATTCGGGGTGTCCCTATTCGTCGATATTCTGGAAAGGCCGCGAGTATAACGACTTGATTTTGCAGCGTCCCCGAGCCCTGTCCGGGTCGGTCCGCGAGGCGGGTCTTGTATAGGACTTGGGCGGCGGGTAGCGTGCCCGCCCCATGCAGGCCATCGAGGACATGTTCGGCCCCGCCGGCCCGCTCGCGCGGCACTTGCCGGGCTTTACGCCGCGCAAGGCGCAGATGCGCATGGCGGGTGCGGTTGCGGCGGCGCTCGAGGCGCGGCGGCCGTTGCTGGTCGAGGCGGGTACGGGCACCGGCAAGACGTTTGCTTATCTGGTGCCGGCGCTGTTCGCGGGGCTGCGCGTGCTCGTGTCCACCGGGACGCGAACGCTGCAAGATCAGCTTTATTCGAAAGACGTGCCGCTCGTCGCGGGGGCCATCGGTACGCCCGCCAAAGTGGCACTGCTCAAGGGGCGCTCGAATTATCTTTGTACCTATCGACTGAAGCGCGAGGTGGCGCAGGGTGCGCTCGAGGGGATGGCGGTGCGCGATCCGCTCCTCGCGCGGATCGAGTCCTGGGCGCTGGTCACGCGTTCGGGGGATCTCGCCGAAGTCGCGGGCTTCAATGAAAACCATGCGCTTTGGCCCAAGGTCACCTCGACGCGCGACAATTGTCTCGGCACGCGCTGCTCGGAGTTCGCGAGCTGCCATGTCGTGGCTGCGCGGCGCGAGGCGCAGGCGGCCGATCTCGTGATCGTCAATCACCATTTGCTGCTCGCCGATCTGGCGCTCAAGGAAGATGGTTTCGGCGATCTGCTCGGCACGGCGGACGCCGTGATCCTCGATGAGGCGCATCAGCTCCCGGATCTCGCCACCCAATTCTTTGGAGTGCAGGTCTCGAGTCGGCAAGTCGAGAATGCGCTGGCCGAGGGGCGGGCGGCGCTGCTGCGCGCCGGGGGTTCGCTGGCCGAGATCGGCCACGCCGCTAGAGCCGTCGAGGCGGCGATCGGTGCCGTGCTCGCGGCGATCGCCTCGCGCGCCGATCTCGAGTCGGCCGCGCTCGCCGTGGTCGCGGCGCTACGAGATTTCGCGACCACCCTGGCCGATGCGTCGCGTGAGCCCGCCGTCGAACAGGTGGCGACGCGCGCGGTCGAGCTCGCCGCGGCGCTCGAGCGCGTGGCGCTGTGCACCGACGATGAGGGTGCGCGCACCAGCGAATCGAACGGACGCAGTTTTACGCTCGGGTTGTTGCCCTTCGATATTTCGGAGCGCTTTCGCGGCCTCGTCGAAGCGCGCCCCGCGGCCTGGGTGTTCACCTCGGCGACGCTGTCGGTCGCGAGTTCCAGTCGGGAGGCGGATTTCAGTCATTTCGCGACGCGACTCGGCTTGGCGGATGCCGAGGCGCTGCGTATCGCGAGCCCCTTCGACTTCGAGTCGCAGGCACTGCTCTACCTGCCTGCAGAAATGCCGGAGCCGACCTCGTCCGGCTACGTGGAGTCGGTCATCACCGCCTGCGTGCCGCTGCTCGAGGCCTCGGGAGGCGGCGCGTTCATTTTGTTCACGAGCCATCGCGCGCTCGCCCAAGGTGCGGCGGTGTTGCGCGCGCGCTGGGATGGGGCGGCACTGGTGCCGATTCTCGTGCAAGGCGAAGGCCCGCGCGAAAAACTGCTGCGCGATTTTCGCGAACACGGCAACGCGGTGTTGCTCGGTACCGCGAGTTTTTGGGAGGGCGTCGATGTGAAGGGTGAGGCGCTGCGACTCGTGGTCATCGAGAAGCTGCCGTTCGCCTCGCCCGACGACGCTCTGACCAAGGCGCGTATCGCGCATCTGCAACGGCGCGGCGAGAACGCCTTTCGCG
>RGYP01000134.1 GCA_010031985.1 Gammaproteobacteria bacterium | reverse complement strand
AGCGTTCACGGCAATTTGACTCATAGTAATGAGTCACGCAGACTCATTGCATGACAAAGCGACTTCAAGTGCTGTTCGACGACGGCGAGTACGCTGCCCTGCAGGCGGCGGCGGCAAGCCGGGGCATGACGGTCGCCGAGTGGGTTAGACAAGCGCTGGCGGCGGCACGCCGTGAAGCGTCCACCGCAGATGTCGATCGGAAATTGGCCGCGATCCGCTCCGCCGTTCGGCACAACGCGCCGACGGGCCCGATCGAGCGCCTGACGGGCGAAACCGAGCGCGGCTACGGCAGCTCCAATCTCTCGGGCGCGGTTTCCGAGAGCGGCTACTGAGGCCGCCGCGCGAGCGCCGAACCATGGTTTTCATCGACGCCAACGTCCCCATGTATCTGGTCGGCGCTGCCCACCCCAACAAGATCGACGCCCAGCGTCGACTCGAGGCGCTCGTCACGCAACGGGTGCGGCTCGTCACGGACGCCGAAGTGCTCGTCGAAATCCTTCACCGCTACACGGCGATCGAACGACGCGGCAGCATTCAGCCCGCACTCGATGCCTTGCTCGGGACCGTCGATGAGGTTCTGCCGGTCGATCGCGATACCGTCGAGCGAGCGAAGCAACTCGTGCTGCAATATCCGACGCTGCCCGTCCGCGCGGCACTGCATGTCGCCACCATGCAGCGTCACGGCATCGACACCGTGCTCAGCTTCGACGCGGCATTTGATCGCTTGCCTGGCCTCGCCCGATTGCGCTGACCGGGACGCGGCGCGGTACGAGTACCGACCAGTCGAGATCGAGCACGACCGCGGGATCAAGGGGCGTATTGCCCGCGTGACCCGGGAAGTCGCCGCAGGCACGGTCCTTCGCCGCAATGGTCCGCAAGCGCAACGCACCGATGTCGTCACGACCGGGCAAGGTTTCGCACTCGAGAACCTCGGACCACGCGTAGATCGTGTCGCCGGCGAACGTGGGCGCCGTGTGCTTGCCTCCATGGATCGCCGCCACCATCAACGCATTGGCGAGACCCGAGAACGACAGGGACCGGGCGAGGCTGATCACATGCCCGCCATAGACGATGCGCTTGCCGAATCGACCCTCGCGCTCGACGTGCTGGTTGAAGTGCACTTTCGCCGTGTTCTGGTAAAGCTTGGTGGCGAGCATGTGCTCGGCTTCCTCGATCGTCATGCCATCGACGTGATCGATACGCTCGCCGACCGCGTAATCGTCCCAAAGAAATGCGCTACCGGTGCGGGTGACGTCGTAGGCTTCGCGCGGCAGGGCAATGGGTACGTGGAAATCGGCGGCTGCAACACGCTTGGGCAACTCGGGAATGAGCGTCGCGGGTGCGGGTCGCGCGAGATCGCGCTTGTTGACCATCACCCAGCGACGAAAGTCGAGCACGATCTCGCCGCGCTGATTCACTCCGGTCGAGTGGACGTAGACGACGCCCGTTTTGCCGTCGGTGTTCTGCTTCAGGCCGATGACCACCGAGTCGGCCTCGAGCGTGTCACCGGGATAGACCGGCACTCCGAAACGTACGCCTGCATAGCCGAGGTTGGCGATGGCGTTACGCGAAACGTCCGCAACGGTACGGCCGAAAATCATGTGAAAAACCAGCATCGAGTCGAGCGGTGCCGTGGGCAGACCCAGCGTGCGGGCAAACGGCTCGGACGAAGAAATCGCGAATCGCGAGCCGAAGAGCGCGGTGTAGAGCGCAACGTCACCCGCCGTGACCGTGCGCGGTGGCGAATGCGGCAGGCGCTGGCCGATCGCAAAGTCCTCGAAGAAATTGCCAGGGCTCGTCTTTTCGCTCATCGGAATCTGCCCCGCTCAAAAACCGTAGGCGGCGGCAAGATCGGGGTCCTTGCGCGCAACCAGTCGTGCGAGATCGACCATGACCTTGGCCTGCTTCCAGGTGGCGTCGTCCTGCATCTTGCCGTCGATCATCGCCACGCCGGTACCGTCGGGCATCGACTCAAGGATGCGCTTGGCAAACAACACCTCGCGTACGTCGGGACTGAATACGCGCTTCGCGATCGCAATCTGGTTCGGGGCGAGCGACCACGCGCCGGTGCAACCCATGATGAAGGCGTTGCGGTATTGGGCCTCGCAACCCGCCTCGTCTTTGAGATCGCCGAAAGGTCCGTAGAACGCGCGGATGCCGCTGGCGGCGCAGGCGTCGACCATACGCGCGATCGTGTAATGCCACAGATCCTGCTGCACGAAGCTGCGCGCCGTGCCGCTGGCATCGGGGTCTGCAAGCACGCCGTAAAACGGATGCCCGCCGCCGACGCGGGTCGTCTTCATGCTGCGCGAGGCTGCGAGGTCGGCAGGCCCGAGGCTCAAGCCGTGCATGCGCGGGCTCGCACTAACGATCGATTCGACGTTCTTCACACCCTCGGCAGTCTCGAGCAAAGCGTGGATGAGAATCGGTTTCTCGATGCCGAACCGCGCCTCGAGCAAGGCCAAATATTGATCGACGAAATGAATGTCCCAGGGCCCCTCGACTTTGGGAATCATCACCGCATCGAGTCGATTGCCCACCCCTTCAACGATTTGCGACAGATCGTCGAGTACCCAGGGGCTGTTGAGGCAATTCACCCGCACCCACAGCGCCGTGTCCCCGAGATCCGCCTGCCGCACGCCCTCGATGAAGCCCTCGCGGGCTGCCGCCTTCGACTCGATCGGAATGGCATCTTCGAGATTGCCGCAGAGCACATCCACTTGACGCGCGGTCTCGGTGAGACGCGCACGGATTTTTTCGATATGCGGCGGAAAAAAATGCACCACCCGCTCGGGCCGCAGCGGTAACTCGCGAAAAGGCGGCGGTGCGCCGATGGCGAGAGGTTTGTAAAAGTTTTGCGGCAGCTTCATGAAACGCTCCGTTGCGAGTGATCTTCTTCGGGCCCGGCGACGATACCGGCATCGTGCAGTTGTCCCACTTCACCCGAGCTCAGCCCGAGCACCTCGAGCAGCACCTCGTCGGTGTGCTCGCCCAACCGTGGTGCGGGCTTTGCAGGCAAACGCGGCACTCGACTGAAATCGAGTGGTGATGCCGGCGCCAAAGTCATGCCGATGTCAGGTTGCTCGACGTTCGAGAACATGGGATGCAACGTCGACAGATCGGCATCTTCGATCAGCGCTTGGCGTACGCTGCGATAAGGCCCCCAGGTGACGCGATGCTGCTCGAAGATTTCGCGCACCTGCGCGAAGTCGCGGGCCGAACACCAGGCTGCGAACAGCTCGGCCAAATGCTCGCGCGCGGCAAAACGATCGCCCTCGCGGGTCAGATCGATCTGCAAGCGCCCGGCAAGTTGGTCGATCGCTGCACTCATCCCGGTGGCCTTCAGCAAGCAGGTCCACTGCAGATCCGTCAGGCCGACGATCATCAGCCGACGTCCGTCACGGGTGACGAAATCACGTCCGAACGCACCGTACAAATGATTGCCGTAGCGCGGACGATCGAGGCCGTTGACCTGCACCTCGGCGATCATGCCGAGATGCCCGAGCATCGCGAGTCCGACATCCTTGAGTGCGAGCGTGACGAGCTGCCCCTCGCCGCGGCGATCGCGGTGCCGCAGCGCTGCGAGGATCGCGGTGGCGATCATGTTGCCGGCGATGGCATCCCAGGCCGGGAATACGTGGTTGACCGGCTCACCGTCAGGCGCCCCGGTGAGCAGCGGGAAGCCGAGCTGCGGGTTCACGGTGTAGTCCACTTCGGAGCCGCCATCACGGCGACCGAGAAGATTCACCATCACGAGATCGGGACGCGCCTTGCTCAAAGATTCATAAGAGAGCCAGCCCCGCGCCGGAAAATTGGTACTGAAAATACCGGCATCGGCACCGGGCGCCGCGATGAGCCGGGTCAGCAGCTCTTGGCCTCGGGGGTTGCGCAGATCGACGGCGATGGACCGCTTGCCCTTGTTCATGCCGGTCCAGAACAGCGATTGCCCGGACGAGGTCACGGGCCAGCGGTGCCGATCGAGCCCGCCGCCGATCGGATCGAAACGAATGACGTCGGCGCCAAGTTGCGCCAGAGTCATGCCGCCGAGTGGCGTCGCAACGAACGCCGAACCTTCGATCACACGCAGCCCACCGAGAATACCCGCCATCCGTTGACCCTCTAGATCGCCTTTCGAGCCCGCAACTCGGCGATCTCGACATCACTCATGCCAAGCAGTTCGCGCAAGATTTCTTCGGTGTGTTCGCCGAGTCTCGGGCCGAGCGATCGAATGCTGCCCGGCGTCTCGGACAAGCGCGGCACGGGTGTCGGCACGATGATCTGTTCACCCGTGTCTGGCGCGTCGATCGCCACCATATTGCGGCGCGCGTGAAACTGCCGATCGCCAAAGATATCGGCGATGTTGTTGAGCGGCCCGGCGGGCGTGTCGGTCGCATAACAGCGCTGCAGTACCTCCTCGCGGGTCAGCGAACCACACCAGTCCCGAACGATTTCATTGACGTCGTGACGATGTGCAAGGCGCTGCTCCTGCTCACCATAGGTGTGCGGGGCTGCAAGGTCGGGCCGACCCATCGCCTGCGCAAGGCGCGCGAACAGCATGTCGGTGGCACAGGATATCGCCACCCACTTGCCGTCCCGGGTCGAGAAGTGCCCGTGCGGAACCGCGAAGTCGTTGTGCGATGAGCCCTGCCGCTCGCGGACCGTGCCGAACATGCCGTAGGCCGGCGCCAGCTCCTCGGTGCAACGAAAAATCGACTCGTACAGGGCCGCATCGATGAATTGCCCCTCGCCCGTCAGATCACGGTGTCGCAGCGCCATCAGCACACCGAAGCAACCGTAGAGCCCCGTCATGTAATCACCGAGGGTGGTCGAGCCCGGAGTCACCGGCGTGCCCTTGGGCATGCCGGCAAGGTAGGCAATGCCGCCCATCGCATGCGCGACGCGGGCAAACCCGGGACGATCTTTGTAGGGCCCCGTCTGACCGAAACCCGTGACGCGCAGCATGACGAGGCGCGGATTGATCTCGCGCAGCACGTCCCAGCCGAGATTCCAGCGCTCGAGCGTGCCGGTGCGAAAGTTTTCGCACAGTACGTCGACCTTGGCGATCATCGATTTGAACACCTCCGCACCTTCGGCGGTGCGCAGGTCGATGGTCATCGAACGCTTGTTACGCGACTCGCTGAGCCAAGTGAGGGTGTCGCCGCGCTTCGAGGGCGTACCGAAACGGCGTAATGCATCGCCGCCCTCCGGGTGTTCGAGCTTCAGCACGTCCGCACCGAACTCGCCGAGCAGAGTCGCACAGTAAGGCGCCGCGATCACGGTGGCGATGTCGATCACGCGAATGCCCTTCAGCGGCAGACGCTCGTCCTGGGTGTTGTTCGCCGACGCTGTCATGGGCTCGCTGCGCCTCCGCTCAGATGATCTTCTTGCCGCGCAGCGCGGCAATGTCTGCGGCGTTGAGCTGCAAAAGCCCGGTGAGCACGGCAAGCGTGGCATCACCGAGGGTGGGTCCGAGGTGGGTCACGCGCCCCGGAGTCTTGGACAGACGCGGCACGACGCCCGGCACGACCACCTCGCCGAGGCCCTCGGCTGCGAGGCTGAGAAGATTGTCTCGGGCCTGAAAGTGCTCGTCTTCAAAGATATCGGCGATCGAGTTCACCTTGCCGGCAGGCACCTCCATCTCGAGACATCGATCGAGGATCGTCTGACGCTCGAGTGATGCCACCCAGTCGGTGACGATGGCGTCGACCGTCTC
>RGYP01000133.1 GCA_010031985.1 Gammaproteobacteria bacterium | reverse complement strand
CCAAGGTCAGCCGGTTTTCTGGTATGCCGTCGGCGTCGCCTACACCTACCCCGAGGGCAGGGGAAGATCCAGAAAAAGCGGTGCGGAGAACGCGACCGTGTTGCCGATTCGTCGGGCGGTGATGTCCGTGCCCGGACCGATGCGTTGCAGGCGAGCGCCCGCGCCTTGCTCGACCACGGTCTCGACGCCCTTACCGCGCAGGCTGTAAGTGATGTATTGGTAGGGGTAAGCGATCGGCGGTAGAGGCTTGCCTTGCCATTCGCGCAGGATGGCGTTGGTTTCGACATCTCGATAGACGAAGACCTTGCGCGACACCTGATGTGCTTCGGTGGCATTCGAGAGCTTGGTTTCGAGTCGTGCGGCGTCGATGCCCTCGAGCCGCATCACCGCTTTGCCCTCGGGGTAGGTGTAGGCGACGCCGACGGCATACCAGAAAACCGGCTGACCTTGGCCGACGCGCATGTCGGCCCACTTCTTGAAGATCTCCGGGGTGAAACCGCGATCGGCCGCTTCGGCTCGCGGGGTCGGCAGCGTGACGGCTATCAGCGTCAGGGTGATCGCTGCCCACATCGAGCGCGACGGGTTGCGGAACCAAAACCGGCTGCGCGCGGTCTGCATGGCGTTGTTCTCCGGGGGTGGCTAAACTTGCGACTCCCGAAGTCTAATGGATGCACGAACCGCTGCGCCTCGCAGCAGTTCGCCCACAACCCTGTCGGACCAAACACTCGTGCTCAGCCCGCCCTCTGCCCGCCTTGCTCGATGTCTGCTCGCCGGCCTCACGGTCGCCGCGACGCTGCTGTCGCGCCCGGCGTTCGCGGACGGTGAGGCCGAGGGGCTCGCCTCCAAAACCTTGTCCCCCAAAGTCGTGTCGGAAGAGGCGTTGGTGGCGGCGTCGGGTCAGGCGGTGGTCATGCAGGGCGTCGTGGAGCGGGCACTCGCCTACATCGGCGCACCCTACCGTTTCGGGGGCAGCTCCCCGCAAGGTTTCGACTGCAGCGGTCTCGTCAATTACGTCTTCCGCGAAACCTTGGGCGTCACCCTGCCGCGCACTTCGCGGCAACTCGCAACCGTGGGTATACGCGTGGCACGCGAAGAACTGCGCGCGGGCGATCTCGTGTTTTTCAACACTCGCGGCGCGCCCAATACGCACGTCGGCATTTATTTGGGTGATGGTCGATTCGTGCACGCGCCGCGTGCGCGCACCTTGGTGCGCATCGATCGACTGGACGATCCGGGTTACCGCGGGCGTTTCGAAGGCGCGCGCCGACTCGATCCGCTCATGTTGTTGATTGCGCCGATACAGATCGGCTGAACGACAGAAATCGTGACGGATGCGCGTGGCCCGGGTGATCGACCCAGCCGCGTACGCGTTTGGCGACCAGTCTGTTCGACACGCCCGCCCAAGTCGGAATGAGCGGCACATCGCGCAGCAGCAGTTTTTCGGCTTCGCCATAGCCGCGATGGCGGGCGGCGATGCTCGGCTCTTTGCCAGCCTCGCGAATCCACTGGTCGTATTGCGCGTTGCGATAGCGCGTGACGTTCTCGGCGGAGTCCGACATGAAGCGCTCGAGAAAATTCGCGGCCGAGGGTACGACGGCAAACGAGCTGTAGCTGAAGAGGTCGTAGTCACCGCGCTGCAGTGCAGCGGTGTAGGCACGACCATCGAGGGGCAGCAGCTCGAGATCGATGCCGATGGGCTTCCACATCGCGGCCACGGCGAGGAATACTTTGCGCCCCGTGGGGCTCGTCGGAAAACCGACCCCGAGTTTCACTCGGCCATTGATGCCCGATTCGGCGATGAGTGCCCGGGCTTTCTCGATGCGTCGCGCCATGGGCCAGGCCGCAAATTCGGCGCGCGCGAGTGCCGGGTATTGAGGGATCCCGGGCGGCAGCACCGCGTCCCAGGGCTGTTCACCGAGTCCCCGCACTTTGCCGGCGAGTACGTTGCGATCGAGGGCCAAAGAAAGCGCCTGGCGCAGCGCGAGTCGGTCGAGCGGCTTGCGGGTGATGTTGATGCCGATGGCACCGAGCACGCATTCTTGTGAAGTACGCAGCAGCGGTGCGAGTTCGCGTCTGGCGAGCTCGAGATTGGTCATGTCCTCGATCGAGGCGACATCTGCCTGCCCGAGTTTGAAGAGACGTAGACGCGTGGCGTCGTCGTAGCCCGTCAGCCACTCCACGCGCTCGATGGCAACGCTGGCGACCTCGTGAAACCGCGCATTGCGAATGAGCTTCACGTCTTTGGCGCCGGCCGCCCAAGACTCGACGCGATAGGGGCCGTTGCTGACGATGAGATCGGGTTTCGCCCACTCGCGACCGTATTTTTCGACTACGTGCTCGGGGATGCAGTAGGCGAGGGCGAGATTGATCGGCAGTTCGACGTCCGGATGTTCCAGTCGAATGACGAGCGTTTGTGGATCGGCAGCGCTGACCCCGAGACTCGTCGGTGGTTTGCGGCCGAATCGTAGGTCGCGGGCACCGACGATGGCATCGAGACGCGTGGCCTGCGCAGCACCGGTTTCGGGTGCCAGATAGCGACGGAGCGTGAACAGAAAATCGCGCGAATCGAGCGCTTTGCCGTCAGACCAGGCGAGTCCTTTACGCAACCGAAAAGTCCAGGTGAGGCCGTCCGCGCTCGTCTGCCAGGCGCTTGCGCAGCCGGGAACGATGCGCCCTGCCGCATCGGTCGTCGTCAGACCGCAGAAAAGTTCGGCCGCAAGGTCTGCCGTGACCTGTCCGGTCGGACGCTGCGGATCGAGCGAAGTGAGTTCGGTGGCGACCACCCTGCGCAGCACGTCGCGGGTTTGTGCGGCGAGGGGTAGTGGAGTGCCAATCGCTGCGAGTGCGAGTCCATGAGTCGAGGCGGTCAAAAAATGGCGGCGTTTCATCATCGTTTGCGGAGCAGCCATAGCCAACTGCAGCCGATGATCGCAGAGAGCACCGATCCCGTCAGCACACCGAGGCGCACGGCCGTGTCGTGTTCACCCGTCGGGAAGGCCAGCGAGCCCACGAACAAAGACATGGTGAAGCCGATGCCGGTGAGGATGGCGACGCCGTGCAGCGACGTCCAGTTGCTGCCGGCCGGCAATTGCGCAAAACCAAATCGGACGGCCAACCCGCAGGCAACAAACACTCCAAGTTGCTTGCCGATGAAAAGTCCGAGCACGATACCCAAGGCCACCGGTTCGGCGAAGGTGTGCAGACCGACGCCTTCAAGTGAAGCACCTGCGTTGGCGAGCGCGAAAATCGGCATGATGCCGAAGGTCACCCACGGGTGCAGAGCATGCTCGAGCTTCGGCATGGCCTTGTGGGGGATCATCGAGCCGATCACCACGCCGGCAAGCGTGGCGTGAACGCCCGATTTGAGTACCGACAACCAGAGCAGCGTGCCGATGGCGAGATAAGGCCAAAGTCGCTCGACACCGAGGCGATTGAGCAACGCCAGTACCGCGATGCAGAGCGCGGCGAGAGTGAGTGCCTGACTCGAAATGTCTGCCGTGAACAGTAGTGCGATGAGAACGATGGCCCCGAGGTCATCGATGATTGCGAGTCCCAACAAAAAAATGCGCAAGCCGGGCGCCACGTGGCGCTTGACGAGCGACAGTACGCCGATGGCGAAAGCAATGTCGGTCGCCGCCGGGATCGGCCAACCGACGAGCGTTTCTGCGCTGTCGCGATTGACGAAGGCATAGACTGCGGCAGGCACCAGCATGCCGCCGATCGCGCCGAACAACGGTAGTGCGGCGCGCCGCGGATCCGAAAGTTCGCCATCGAGCAGCTCGCGCTTGATCTCGAGTCCAACCAGCATGAAAAACACGGCCATCAAGCCGTCGTTGATCCAGTGCAGGACGGTTTTCTCGAGGGCGAGATCGCCGATGCCGATGCGTAGCACGGTACCGAGCGTGCCCTCGTAGGAATCGGCCGCGGCAGAGTTGGCGAGCGTCATGGCAACCGCCGCCGCAAGCACCAAGAGGGCGCCGGCGCCGACGTCGGACTTCAAAAATTTGCGCAGACCTTCCATGGTCTCCCTTGAACGGTACGATTCGGTGTTCGATCAGTGAACGCGCGACGTCGTGCAAAGATTATTTTCGGCTTGCGGCGTAGCGCTTGGAGATCAGGTTCCAATCGACGACCTGCCACCAGGCATCGAGATAGTCGGCGCGGCGGTTCTGGTATTGCAGGTAGTAGGCGTGCTCCCAGACGTCGTTGCCGAGCAGCGGCGTACCGCGCTCGCTCGCGACATCCATGAGCGGGTTGTCCTGATTGGGCGTGCTCACGACCTTGAGCTTGCCGTTCGCGTCGACGATCAGCCAAACCCACCCTGAACCGAAGCGCCCCAGCCCTGCAGCCCGAAACGCCGCTTTGAATTGATCGAGCGAGCCGAAATCGCGCGTGATGGCAGCCAGCAACTCGGTCGAGGGTGCGCCACCTTGGCCGGGGCGAGTCATCGATTCCCAGAAAAACGTGTGGTTCCAGTGGCCACCACCATTGTTGCGCACGACGTCGCCCGACTTGGAGATTTGCGCGAGCAGCGCTTCGAGCGAGAGTCCGGACAGCGCCGGCGCGGCGGCAATTGCCTTGTTGAGATTGTCGACGTAGGCCTGATGGTGCTTGCCGTGATGGATCTGCATGGTGCGCTCGTCGATCACCGGTGCGAGTGCATCGTAAGGATAGGGCAGCGGCGCGAGCGTGAAGCTTTGCGCGTGGGCGACCGTACCGCAGAGCGACAACCCGAGTAGTGCGAGGAGTCGAGCGAAGGTACGAGTCATGACGGTTTTATTCATGGAGTAAACCTCGGTCAGACGGCGGGCATGCGGGCAAGACGCTTGCCGATCAGATAGCTGACCAGCACCACTATCATGACTGCGCCGCCAAAGAATAGTTCCTTGCCCTCCGCCCAGTCATCGACCGGCGGCAGCGCCATTTTGGCCAGAGCAAAGCTCGCGATCAGCAGGCTCACTCCGCCGACTGCGAGACTCATGACGCGTGAGGCGACCCGCGCGAGATCGTCTGCGCGTGCGATCAGCCGCGAAATCCACAGACCATTGATGCCGTCGGTCACCAGCATGCCGAGCGTGAAAAGCGCACCGAGCATCAGCGCTTGACCCAAGCCGCCGAATTGCTGCGCAGTCAATGAAAAGAGGGCTGCCTGACTCACCGTGTCGAAGGAGAGTGCAAAGAGTGCGCCCACGAGCGCGATCAGGCCCGGTGATCCGGCCTTGCCGAGTCGTCCCATCAATTTACCGAGCAGCTTGCCTTTGAGACCCACGGGGGCGACGACCTCGTCGGCCGGTGCCGTGACTGCGGCATGGACGTTCGCGACGCCTAGTGCGAGCAGGAAAAGGATGGAGATCCACGAACCGCTTGCCTCGAGCCAGTCGGGGGTTTCCCAGTGCGTGGTCGCCAGACTGACGAGCACGGCGATCGCCATGACTACGGCGCCGTGACCCAGAGAAAACAGGGCGCCGCAGTAACGCGCGAAGCCTTTGCGCGCCCGCGTGTTGAGTCGGGTCAGACCGTCGATGGTCGCGAGGTGGTCGGCGTCGAACCCATGTTTGAGTCCGAGCAGAAAAACCACCGCTGCGAGAGCGGACCAACTTGTGGGCAGGGCGTCCATGGGAGCGCGATCATAACCGTGGTTTCTTGCGGTCTGAAGGGCTTGCATATACCGTTCAAAGATGCGCTCCATCTTGCGGTCTTTGGCGTGGTTGTCTTGCGTGC
>RGYP01000132.1 GCA_010031985.1 Gammaproteobacteria bacterium | reverse complement strand
CACCGCCTGCCGCGACGAAGCGCTCGATGCGCTCGTGCAGGCCAGCGCGGGTGTCGACGTCGACCCCTGCAAATACCTCATCGAGCAGCAGCAACCGCGGTCGCAGTACGAGGGCGCGGGCCAGCAGCACGCGTCGCGCCTGACCATAGGACAACGTGCGCAGCGGATCTGCCGCCCGCTCGCGAAGAGACATCTCGTCCAACATGGCGAGGGCAAGTCGGCGTTCGGTCGGCGTGGTCGGCGCATCGAGGCCGATGCTGCTGCGCAGGCCGCTCACGAGGTTGTCGAGCACCGTTTCGCCAAGCGGCGGGTTGGCCTGCAAATGGGGGCCGACGATGGCGCACCATCGACGAAACTCCTCGAGCGGCACGCCCGGCTCGATGCCCCGCCGTCGAATGCGCCCCCCTAGCGCCGCTGGATGATCGCCATAAAGCGTTCGCAACAGCGTGCTCTTGCCCGCGCCATTGCCGCCGTGCACCACCCAGCACTCTCCACCGCGCACCGCGAAATCGAGCCCCTGCAGCACGCGGCGGTAATCGAGATAGACGTCGGCGCGTTCGCATGCGACGAGAATTCCTCGCGTTTTCTTTGAGCGCCTCGGCGCCAACGCGGGCGACACCCTGCGACGTGGCCTGAGATCACGCTCGTCGATGGGTCCTGCGCGCAGCAAGCGTCCTTCGCCAATCTCGGCGAGGTGTGTCGCCGAGCGCGGGATCTCCTCGCTGCGATGCGTCGAGAGCACCCAGGACCCCGGGTGCCGATCGAGGAAACGCAAAGTCTTGCGACGGTGCGACTCGTCGAGCCCGGCGAGCAATTCGTCGAGCAGACACCAAGAGGGCTGCGTGGCGAGCAGCCGCGCCAGCAACACGAGCCGTCGCTCACCGAAGGACAGTTCCAAAAAACGACGCTCGGCGAGTCGCGCGAGACCCACCGCCATCAGCCCCGCGAGCGCCTGCGCAGTTTGCCGCGCTCGCAACGATCCCTGCGGAATGTCGCTGCGCGTCAAACCGGTTCCCACCACCTGCAGGGCAGAGAAATTCCAACCGTGTCGCTCGTGGCGATCCTGGCGCTCGGGCCCGAGATAAGCGATGCGATCGAGAACCTCGACGAGCTCGATACGACGTCGCCGCCAAAAATATCGACGCGCCGAAAGACTTGCGGGATCAGGCCATACGGCGCCCGCAATGACTTTCAAAAGTTGGGTCTTGCCGGCGCCATTGGCGCCGATCAGCACCCAGCGCTCGCCAGGCCGCAGCGTCCAATGGATTTCTTCGAGAACCCTGCGGCCGTCGCGATGCAACGACAGCCCGGAGAGTTCGATCTCGAGGCCGCTCTCAGATCGCGAGGCCAATGCGATTACCCTCCTGCGTCGCCACCAGCAGCGAGCGCGGAGCATGGCAATCGCCGATCGTGTGCACCTCGATCCCGGCAGCGCGCAAGGGCGCCGCGAGTTCGTCGTTCGGCACCCTCGGCATCGCGTGCGCGAGCAATGCGACCTGATCGAGCACCGCGATTTCACGCTCGACGAGCACGCTGTCGAGCGCCAACCGACCCTCGGCAATACGCTCGTCGAAGCGCGGTTGCGCGAATCCGTACACCCGCACGCCGAGCTCGACGAGCCGCCGCTGTATGCCCTGACGATTGACCAAAGGCTCTTCCTCGGCGACACCCTCGCGTGGGGTCACGATTGCAACTTCGCTGAATCTGTCGGCGAGTTTCTGCACAGTCGCGTAGGTGAAAGCGCTGTGATCGTGATCGTAGACGACGGCGAGCCCGGGGGTTCGTACCGTCGCCGCTGCCGTGACCGACCGCATGACCAAAGAATTGGCCAGCGTGCGCAAATCGGGAAACAGCTCGGGGTCGCGATGATCCTCGGGCAGCCACTCCGGCCATGCGGGCGTCGCGCCCGTGGCCAGGACCACCACCTCGGGCCGCAGCGCGAGCACGTCGGCCAGATGCGCGCGCGCTCCGAGCGTGAAGCGCACGCCGTAGTCGCGTCCGCGCAGATATTGGTAATCGAATACGCTGCTGAGGTTCTCGCCGCCCGGCAGCAAAGTGTGCAAACGAGTCTTGCCACCGACTTCGGCCGAGCTACCGAACACCGTCACGTCATGACCGCGCGCTGCCGCGACCCAAGCCGCCTCGAGCCCTGCGGGTCCCGCGCCTACCACCACCACACGCCGCGCCGTGCGCGCAGGGGCTGGTTTCCAATCCGCTTCATCGCGCTCGCCGACCCGAGGATTGTTGTCGCAAGCGAGCGTGCCCTGCGAAATGATCGAACCCCAGCAGGTATTGCAAGACACGCAGTAGCGGATCTCTGCCTCGCGGCCCTCTGCCGCCTTGCGCGCCCAGGCGGCATCGGTGAGGAGCGGTCGACCCAGCATGACGAGATCGGCAAGCCCATCGCGCACGATGCGCTCGCCTTCGTTCGGATCGGTGATGAGACCGAGCGCACCGATCGCCACTCCCGGCGCGAGCCTGCCGAGCTCGGCGATGCGCGCCACCCACGGCGAGCGCGGTCCGTGCAGATCGGGCAAGTGCCAGCCGAGATGCCGCGAATGCGACCCCCAGCACCAGGTGAGGTAATCGACGACGCCGGTCGCGTGCACGAGCCGTGTGATGGCCTCGGCCTCGGCAGCGCCGATACCGCCCGCGAGTCCATCTTCGGCCGGCAATTTGACGCCGATCAAAAATTCGTCGCCGCAACGGGCACGCAACTCGAGGCAAAGATCAGTCAAAAGTTTTGCTCGCGCCTCGAGCGCTCCGCCGTAGCGATCGCTGCGCCGATTGGAGCGTGCAGCCAAAAATTGATGGAACAGATGTCCGTGCCCGGCCGAGATCTCGACGCCGGCGAAGCCCGCATTGCGGAGAATCACGGCACCCGCAGCAAAGTCGCGTGCCAGCGCCGCCACCTCGTCGGTGTCGAGCGCGTGCGGCACAGTCCAGCTGAGATCGTCGGGCAGCGCGGACGGACCGATTGCATCGTGGTTGCGTCCCGCCTGATGACGGCCGCGACCCGGATCCTGAATCTGCCCGATCAGCAAGGCACCGGCCGAACGCACCTCGCGTGCCCAGCGCGCGAGACCCGTCGCATTGTCGGGCTCGAGCACCCGAACTTTTTGCGGATTGCGTTGCCGCGGCAAAAGATTGAGTGGCTCGGTGACCAACATCGCGGCGCCGCCGCGGGCACGATTGACGTGATAGTCGATGAGCTTGTCGGTGACACGACCGTCGGTGACGTAGCGCGTGCTCATCGAGGCATGCACCACGCGATTGCGCAGCGACTGACGACGCAGGGTCAGCGGCGAGAATAGCCGCGGATAGGCGCTGCTCATCCGGCGCCGAACACGTACGAGACGCCGCCGCCCGATTTCACGTGCTCCGCAAACACGCTCTCGGCGGCGAAACCCGCTGCGAGCAACTGCTCACGCATGTCGTATTCGGCGAACGCAGACCAGAAGGGCTCGCCGTTCCAGCGATCTTGCCAGGCGTTCATCACTTGATCGTCGAGACCGAGGCGGTTCGATTGCGTCGCCACATCCGCATGCACGGCAAGCCCGCCCGGCGCGAGCACTCGTCGACACTCGCGCAAAATACGCGGCAGACGCTCGTGGCTCGTCTCGTGAAAAAGAATGTTGGAGATGACGAGATCGAAACTTGCGGCCTCGAACCTGGTGTCGGCTGCATCGCGCTGATGAAAGTGGATGGCCAGGCCGCGATCTTCGGCGAGCAAGTGCGCGTAGCGCAGCAAACCCGGTGCCACGTCGATGGCGTGATACTCGGCCTCGGGGAATGCAAGGGCGATCGGCTGCGCGTGCAGACCGATGCCGCAGCCGAGATCGAGAATTCGCCGCGGCTTGAACCCGGGACGTCGTTTGGCGATCTCGTCGATCAGCAACTGCCCGCGACCGTCGGTGGCGGCGTGCGTGCGGCCCTTGCCGACGCTGTAGATCAAGGTCGCGCCGTGGTAACGCAGGCCGGGCGCGAGGTCCTCGCCGTGGGCTTGACCCGCGTAGCCTTGCGGTTGCCGGTGGATTTCGGTGTCGCTGATCGGTCCCGGTGCCGTCTGATCCGGATCGAGTTCGAGCGAGCCGCGCGTGCGGCCGCCGCGTGCGTCGCGATAGCGACGCTCCGCCTCGGGCACCACTCTGCGCGTGGTGTCTTCGACCGCCTGCCACATCATGGTTTGCGAGTGATGCGTGAACACCGCCCATTGCCGATACGGCAGCGTCTGCGCAAGTGGCGCGGCGACCTCACGCCAGTGCTGCGGCGCTCTGCCGCGGGCGCGACTGACCGCAGGCAGTACTTCGCCGCTCCAGGTCTCGCGGACGCGTTGCTGCACCGGCCCATTGGCGATGCGCTTCAAAGAAAGGACGAAATCCTGACGGGTCTTCTCGGTAAAGTTCGGCGAATAAGGGGATGACTTTTCGGACATCGATCGCTCCTCGCCCGGTCGAATCGCAGTCAGGGACTCACACCGAGCAACCAGCTGAGGTATACGCCACGCGGATTGTCCTTGAAACCGCGTACGCGCTCGGCCACCAGCCTGCGGCCTACGCCAAAATAAATGGGCGCCACCGGCTGATCGGCGAGCGCTATCGCCTCCGCCTCGCGCAAGATCGCCGCTCGGCGGGTGAGATCGACCTCGCGCGCAGCTTGCTCGAGCTTGGCGTCGAACGCCGCATTGCGATAGCCCGAAGTGTTGATACCCACCGAGGTGCCGACCGACAGCAACCGCTCGAGATAGGCGTAGGGGTCGGTGGCCGAGGCCACCCAAACGAAGCGGGCTGCATCGAAATCGCCGACGCCGACTTCCGACACCAGCGCCTTGGTCTCTTTTTGCTGCATCTCGACCTTCACGCCGCCCTGCGACCACATCGCTGCGATCGCCACGGCGACCTTGCGGTTGAGATCGGTGTTCGGAAAACCGAGTCGCATCTTGAGCGGCGTGGCGGGGCCGTATCCCGCTGCGCTCAACAATTTCGCCGCCGCGGCGCGTCGCTCTGCTGATGACCAAGAGGCGAAGTCCGGTTTCGCGGCCGAGCCGTAGTTGGGGACACCGGGAGCCACGAACGACCATGCCCCCACTCCTTCGACACCGATCACGTTGCGCGCGATCACCTCGCGATCGATCAGCATCGACAGCGCACGCCGCACCCGCACGTCCGCGGCAGGCCCCTTGCGGGTGTTGAAGACCAGCACTTCGTTCACGTAGCCGCGCATCACGTGCACCACCTTCGGATTGCGCTTGCGCAATTCTTCGGCGCGCTCGGGCGGCACGGTCATCACGAAGTCGAGTTCGCCCGCCTCGAAACGCCGTACCTGCGTGGTCGGATTGCCGAGTGGATAGTGGTAAACGCCGTCGAGCTGCACGCGCGAGGCGCCCCAAAAATTGGGATTGCGCTGCAGACGCACGTAACCGTTCGGCCGCCACTCATCGAGCACGAAGGCGCCGTTGCTGACGAAGTTTTCCGGACGGATCCACGCTGAGCCGAATTTTTCGATCACGTGGCGCGGCGCCGGCATCGCCGCCGACATGATGATGTCGGTGAAGTAGGGCGTGGGATTTTCGAGCTCGATCTTGAGCGTGCGCGCATCGACCGCCGACACCCCGAGCGCCGTCACCGGCATCTGCCCCGTGGCCACCGCGCGCGCGTTGCGAATGGGAAAGAGTCGCGAGGCGAGCGGATAAGCGGTTTTCGGATCGAGCATGCGCCGGAACGACCACAC
>RGYP01000131.1 GCA_010031985.1 Gammaproteobacteria bacterium | reverse complement strand
GGCAAGTCGACCCTGCTCAAGATCATGGCGGGTCTCGACACCAACATCGAGGGCGAAGCCCGGCCCCAACCCAACATCAAGGTGGGTTACCTGCCGCAGGAGCCGGAACTCGATCCGAAGAAAACGGTACGCGAAGAGGTGATCCAGGGTATCGGTGGCATGTTCGCCAAGGTCGAGCGCTTCAATGCGATCAGCGAGCGCTTCGCCGAGCCGATGTCGGACGACGAGATGAACAAGCTCCTCGAGGAGCAGGCCAAGTTGCAGGACGACATCGATGCCGCCGGCGGTTGGGAACTCGATCGCAAGCTCGAGATCGCCGCCGACGCACTGCGTCTGCCGCCGTGGGATTCGAAAATCGAGTTGCTGTCGGGCGGTGAAAAGCGTCGCGTCGCGCTGTGCCGGCTGTTGCTCTCGGCACCGGACATGCTGCTGCTCGACGAGCCCACCAACCACCTCGATGCCGAGTCGATCTCGTGGCTCGAAAAATATCTCGAGCAATATCCCTCGACCGTGATCGCGGTGACCCACGATCGCTACTTTCTCGACAATGTCGCCGAGTGGATTCTCGAACTCGATCGTGGTCACGGCATTCCGTACCACGGTAATTACTCGTCGTGGCTGGAGCAGAAAGAAAAGCGGCTCGCACAAGAAGAACGCGAACGCGAAGCCCTGCGCAAGACCCTCGAGCGCGAACTCGAGTGGGTACGTCAAAATCCGAAAGCACGTCAGGCGAAGAGCAAGGCGCGCATGCAGCGTTACGAAGAACTCGCTTCACGCGAATTCCAGGAACGCAACGAGACCAATGAAATCTACATCCCGCCGGGCGGCATCGTCGGCATCATCGGCCCGAACGGCGCCGGCAAGACGACGCTGTTTCGCATGCTGACGGGAGTCGAGAAACCGGACGCGGGCGAGATCCGCATCGGCTCGACCGTGAAGCTGGCCTATGTCGATCAGTCACGACAGGCGCTCAACGACAAGAACACCGTGTGGCAAGAGATCTCCAACGGGCTCGATCTCATCAAGGTGGGCAACTACGAGACGCCCTCGCGTGGCTACGTCGGTCGCTTCAACTTCAAGGGCACCCAGCAGCAGCAGCTGATCGGTGAACTCTCGGGGGGTGAACGCAATCGCGTGCATCTCGCCAAAGTTTTGAAGTCGGGTGGCAACGTGTTGCTGCTCGACGAGCCCACCAACGATCTCGACGTCGAAACGCTACGCGCACTCGAGGAGGGCTTGCTCGCCTACCCGGGTTGCGCGGTGGTCATCTCGCACGATCGCTGGTTCCTCGATCGCATCGCCACCCACATCCTCGCTTTCGAGGGTAATTCGGAGGTGGTCTGGTTCGAGGGCAACTATCAGGAATACGTCGAGGATTACCGCAAGCGCCGCGGCGAAGATGCCAACCAGCCGCATCGCATTCGCTACAAGCCGCTGACGCGCTGAGTTTTCGTAGCTCCGCGGGACGCGACGCGGGACGCGCGTGGCTTACGGCGCAGCGTCAGCCGCCGCCCGCGGCATTGACGATGGCCGAGGCGCCGATCGCACCGCGATCCTGTTGATCGCGCACCCAGTCGCCCGAGGCTTTTTCGGAGTTTGGCGTCGAGCAGACCTTGCGGGTGCGGAAATTCGAACCCGTGACGCGCTCCGTGCGGCAGGTGATTTTCTTGGCCTCGGCGGCGGTCGCCGAAGACACGGCGACCGAATCTTGAGTCGCGGCCGTCGGTGCGGAGGCCGGCGCGGCGGCAGTGGCTGATCCGGGCGCGGGGGCGGCTGCCGGCGACGATTGTTGGGCCATGCCCGGCACGGCGCATATAAGCGCGACGATGGCGGCGAGGCGAATGGAGAAGGCGATGCGGACCATGGCTGCAACCTCCGAATCTGGGCAGGCGACGTAGTTTACGCTATCGACCATGGCGATGACGCACCCCCCCACCCTGGCGCTCTCGGCGGCCGACCGCGAACGGCTCGATCGCGTCTGGCAGCACCTCGTGATGGGGGAGCTCGACCGCTCGCGACTGGCCACCGCGCAATTCCTGCGCGCCCTCGCCCACGATCCGCCGCTGCAAAGGGCTGCACAGGCACTCTGCGACGAGCGGGTTCCCGAAGCCGACTTCCTGCTGCGCGAGTACTTGCGCCAGCAGCCCGATCACCCCCTCGCACTGCGACTACGCGCCGAGGCCGCTTTTTGGCGCCAGAAAGACGCCGATGCCATCGCCCTGCTCGGGCGCTGTCTCGCACTCGGCGAGTTCCCCGGCGCCCGGTTCGCCCGCGCGCTCTCGAGCTACCGCGCAGGCCATGCCGTCGCCGCGCAGCACGATCTCGAGCAAGCATTGCTCGGCGAACCGCAAAACCCCGCCTATCGGGCGCTGCTCGCCTCCGTGCTCAGCAAAACCAGCGAGATCGAGCGCACGGTCGCGCTCTACGACGGGCTGACGCGTGAATACCCGCAGCAGCCCAAGCTCTGGATGGCCTTCGGTCACGTGCTCAAGGCCTCGGGGCGACAAACCGAAAGCATCGCGGCCTATCGTCGTTCGATCGAGCTCGAGCCGCGTCTCGGCGAAGCGTGGTGGAGCCTCGCCAATCTGAAGACGGTCAAATTCGATGCGGCAGACATTGCCGCCATGCAAGCACAGCTGCAGCGCAGCGATCTCGCCAACGAGGATCGACTGCATTTCGAGTTCGCGCTCGGCAAGGCGCTGGAAGATGCGCGCCGCTATGCCGAGTCCTTTGGGCATTACGACGCCGGCAATCGCCTGCGCCTGCTCGATGCGCACTACGACATCGAAACTTCGACCATCAATCTGCGACGCAGCCAACAGCTGCTGACCCGCGAATTCTTTGATGAGCGTGCGGGTCTCGGTTTCCAGGCACCAGATCCCATCTTCATCGTCGGCTTGCCACGCGCTGGTTCAACCCTGATCGAGCAGATTCTCTCGAGCCATTCGCAGGTCGAGGGCACGATGGAGCTGCAAGACGTCACCGACATCGCCCGCGGCATCGCCGAACGTCGCAAGGACAAGGGCGACTTCGACTACCTGCCACTGCTCGCCGGGGTGAAGGCCGAGGAATGGCGCGGCTTTGGCGAGCGGTATCTCACGACGACGCGCGTGCATCGCAAGCTCGGCAGAGCGTTTTTCATCGACAAGATGCCGAACAACTTCACCCATCTCGGGCTGATCCATCTGATTTTGCCCAATGCGCGCATCATCGATGCGCGACGCCATCCGCTCGCCTCGTGCTTCAGCAACTTCAAGCAGCACTTTGCGATGGGCCAGTTGTTCTCGTACGGACTCGAGAACATCGGTCGCTTCTATCGCGATTACGTCGAACTCATGGCGCACTACGATGCCGTGCTGCCGGGTCGCGTGCATCGGGTGATCTACGAGCGCATGGTCGATGACACCGAGAACGAGGTGCGGCGTCTGCTCGAGTACTGCGGCTTGCCGTTCGAGGATCGATGTCTGCGTTTTTACGAAAACGACAGGATCGTGCGCACGGCAAGCTCGGAGCAGGTACGCCGACCCATCTACAAGGAAGGCGTCGATCATTGGCGCCATTACGAACCTTGGCTGGACCCGCTCAAAGTCGCGCTCGGCCCGGTGCTCGAGGCCTACCCGAACGTCCCCGACTTCAAGCCCTGATCGATCGAGGCCGGATTGATCGATAGTCAGTCGCCGAAGCGATAACCGAAGCAGTCGATATCCGCCCGATAGCGGGCCGCCACGGCAGCGCGAAGCTCGTCGTCGTAGTAATCGACGTAGGGACGGTGGACCGAAGCATTGCGCGTCTCGAGCGTGCAGCGCGGCAACGTCAAGCGATCACACACTTCGTCGAAATCATGTTGTAGTCGCTCGGCGCGACAAATCTTGGACACGATCAGTGCGCCAGAGTCGTCGGTCAGAAAATCGATCTGCGATCGATAGTGCACCGGACTCTGGTTCTGCGGATTGGCCAACACCCGATGCATGGCCGCGCGCGGGTCGCGCTCGAAGGCGCCGTGGTGTCGCATCATGAACGCCACGTACGACACGAACCGATCCCAAGGGTTTCGGACCACGGCGAAGGACAGATAACTTGACCAGAGGTCTGTGCCGATCGCAGCGCGCACTTCGACGGCGGTCTGGTGACCGTGCTCCTGCGTATCGAAGACCGGACGCGCGATACGCTTGCGCACGAACAGCGCAACCTGCTCTTCGTCGTCGGGCCCGAGATGCGGGCGCAACGCAAAGCGAATGCTGTGACTTGCGACCTTGGGCACCGCAATGAACACGAAGCGGTGCCGATGCGACAAAATGGTCATCGAAAGACGGATGCGGCCACGATCGCAGGCATCGGCTCTTCGTAATAATCGACGATGATGTGAATACGGCGAAAAGGCGATGGGTTGAACACCCGATGAGGTCGCATGTTGTCGAGTTCGTAGGCTTCGCCCACCTGCAACGGTACATTCTGACCCTCGACGATGAACTGCACCTCGGGGTGGGTCTCGAGGGGTACGTGGACGCGATGTGTCGCTTCGAGCGTCGGCCCGTAATCGACGTGCTCGGGGATATCGAGCCCCGGTCCGAGCAGCGCGACCTGGGCGTTGAGTACGCGGCCCGGCCGCGGATAAAACTCGCCGATGCGCGCGGCGATCGGTGCGAACACCTGACGCAGTGGTGCCCAGCCAGCCAGCTCGCGAGTCGGCGCCAGCGGCCCACCGACGGTCATCAGCAAATAAATCGTCCGCGTCTTGCGATAGGGCGCAAGTTGTTTTTGGAACTGACCATCGGCATCCCAGAGGCTGTCGGGCTGTGCAGCGAGCGCGGCGATGAAGGGTGCGATCTCTACCGCACCGAGATGTCGCATGGGTTCAGCGCACTTCATGCGGCGATGCTAACGGATCGATGCGCGGCCTGTCAGGCAGCATGTCGATCGTTTCCGGATATAGTCTGCGCATGACGCGCTCCGCGACGCCAAGCAGTCCGACCGCCCTTCTGACCGAAGCGCACCGCGCGCTCGCGGCGGGCGAACTCGAGTCCGCCGCCACGGCGGTGACGGCAGCGTTGCACGCCACTCCCGACTGGGCCCCCGCCGTGCATCTCGCGGGTCTCGTCGCGCGGGCGCAGGGCGAGTTGTCGCGCGCCGAAGATCTCATGCGTCGATCGCTCGATCTGCCGGGCGTCAATCGGCAAATGCGCGCCGAGTACGCCAACAACCTCGGCAATCTGCTGCGCAGCTCGGGTTACCTCGCTCAAGCAGAAGCCGTTTTTCGTTTGGCGCTCGACAACTTCGATCTGGCGCAGGCCCGGGTTGGTCTCGCGCGCACGCTGCTAGAAATGGATCAGGCGGACGAGGCGCTCACGGTGCTGCGCGCAGCGAAGCAGGGCGTCGGCGGAATCCACGGTACCGTCTTGCTCTCCGAGGCCCTCGCCCAGACCGGCGAACGTCAGGCCGCCCTCGACGTGCTCACCCAAGCGGGCGAGCAGGACGCCTCCCGCAGTCCGTTTTGGCTCGCACTCGGAGCGCGACTCGCCAGTGTCGGACGAGTCGTCGAAGCGGAGGCGGCCTTGCGTCCGCTGCTCGCAGGCAAAGACGCTCCGAGCGCACTCATCGCGCTCACCGATCTGCGCGTGTTGCAACGCAATTGGCTCGAAGCGCTGACGTTTCTTCGCGAGGGTGTGCGCAGTTTCCCGCGGAATGCGGATCTGCACACGAGGCTCGCCGAGCTCGAATGGATGATGGGCGAGAAGC
>RGYP01000014.1 GCA_010031985.1 Gammaproteobacteria bacterium | reverse complement strand
ACCGGCTCCGCGAGGGCGCGACCGTGGAGTTCGAGATCGGCGACGGCCGCCGTGGGGTCGAGGCCCGGAACGTGCGGCTCGTCACCGGCCACTGGTCGACACTCGGGCTCGTGGACCGAGCCGACCTGCTCGCGCTCGATACGGGATGCGTGTGGGGCGGCGCGCTCAGCGCGGCCTCGCTCGATGGGGCGGAACGCTGGTCACAGCCCTGCGCCACCAAAGGTAAGATGCCGATATCCAGCAAAGAGTGACCCCATGAGCATCATCAAGCAGCAGGACGTGATCGACAGCGTCGCCGACGCTCTGCAATACATTTCCTATTACCACCCGATGGATTACATCGAGTCGCTGGGCCGGGCCTACGAGCTCGAAGAGTCGCCTGCCGCCAAAGATGCCATCGCGCAGATTCTCACCAACTCGCGCATGTGCGCCGAGGGCCATCGCCCGATCTGCCAGGACACGGGCATCGTGGTCGCCTTCGTCAAGGTGGGCATGAACGTACGCTGGGATGCGAAGCTCACTCTCGAAGAAATGGTCAACGAAGGCGTGCGTCGTGCCTATCTCGATCCCGACAATACGCTGCGGGCCTCGATCGTCGCCGACCCCGCCTTCACGCGCAAAAATACGCGCGACAACACGCCGGCGGTGACCCACATCGAGATGGTCCCCGGCGATCACGTCGAAATCACCGTCTCTGCGAAGGGTGGCGGCTCCGAAAACAAATCGAAGTTCATCATGCTGAACCCCAGCGATTCTTTGGTCGACTGGGTACTCAAGACCGTGCCCACGATGGGCGCCGGCTGGTGTCCGCCCGGCATGCTCGGAATAGGCATCGGCGGCTCCGCCGAAAAAGCCATGCTGCTCGCCAAGGAATCGTTGATGGATCCCATCGACATGGCCGAGCTGAAGGCGCGCGGTCCGCGCACGCCGATCGAAGAATTGCGCATCGAACTGCACGACAAGGTCAATGCGCTCGGCATCGGTGCTCAGGGCCTCGGCGGACTCGCAACCGTGCTCGACGTCAAGATTCTCGACTACCCGACGCACGCCGCCTCGAAGCCGGTCGCCATGATTCCGAACTGCGCGGCCACGCGTCACGTGCACTTCACGCTCGATGGTTCCGGTCCGGCGAAACTCGAGACACCCGATCTCTCACGTTGGCCCAAAGTCGACTGGAAGCCCTCTGCCGAAGCCCTGCGCGTCGATCTCGACACGCTCACGCCACAGCAGGTGGCTGCATGGAAACCGGGCGATCGCTTGCTGCTCAACGGCAAAATGCTCACCGGGCGCGATGCGGCACACAAGCGCATCGCCGACCTGTTCGCGAGCGGGCAAGGCTTGCCTCCTGGCGTCGACTTCCGCAACCGGGTCATCTACTACGTCGGACCGGTCGATCCGGTGCGCGACGAAGTGGTGGGGCCGGCGGGTCCGACCACCGCGACGCGCATGGATAAATTCACCGAAATGATGCTCGCCAACACCGGACTCATCGCCATGATCGGCAAGGCCGAGCGCGGACCCGTCGGCATCGAAGCCATCCGCAAGCACAAGGCCGCGTATCTCATGGCCGTCGGTGGCGCCGCCTATCTCGTCTCCAAGGCCATCAAGGCCTCGCGCGTGGTCGCCTTCGAGGACCTCGGCATGGAAGCGATCTACGAGTTCGAGGTCAAAGATATGCCGGTGACGGTCGCCGTCGATGCCAACGGCACATCGGTGCATCAGAGTGGCCCCGCCGAATGGAGCCAAAAAATCGCAGCCGGCGCGATCAAGACCCGCGCGCGCTGAGCCTCACCGCCGCTGCAGCGTGACGAAGCTCATCGGGTGGTCGTTGCGCTCGTCGGCCGGATGCTCGGTGCGCGCGATCTCCTGCCACTCCGCAGTCGAAAACTCGGGCAAACGCGTATCGCCGGCGACCTCGGCATGTACGCGAGTCAGCTCGACGAGCTGTGCCCGCGGCAGTGCGAGCGCATAGATCTCCGCACCGCCGATGATCATCACTTCCGCGACCTCGCCTGCCGCAGCGAGCGCGCCGTCGAGATCGTGCACTACGCTGACGGCGGCATCGTCGAGGTGAAAATCGCGGCGACGGGTGACGACGATGTTGTGTCGACCCGGCAGTGGCTTGCCGATGGACTCCCAGGTCTTGCGACCCATGACCACCGGCTTGCCAAGCGTGATCTGCTTGAATCGCCGCAAGTCGGCAGAGAGCCGCCACGGCAGACCACCCTCGCGGCCGATGACGCCGTTCGCGGCAACGGCCACCACCAGCACGAGGCGCGGCAGCCGCGCACTCATCATCGGCGCTTGGCTGCCGATTTCTTTGCCGCCTTGCGACGCTTTTTCTTCTTGCGCGGATCTTCTGCCGGCCAAAGCATGGTGCCGCGGCACTGCGGCGAACCGCAGCGGCAGGCATAGATCTCGTCGACGTTCAGCGGATCGTCTTTCTCGCGACCGATTTCGTAGTCGTAGCCGAGCTCCTCACCTTTTTCGATCTGGCGGGTCGTCTCGATGAAAACCCGTCGCGACTCGATCACCGATTCGCAGTTGCCGTCGCAGGAGTGATTGATGAAGCGGGCAGCGTTGCCCTGCACACCGGCGTCGATCACCGTCTTGCTGTCGACGATGAACAAAAAAGTGTGGTTGTCGTTCGGATCGTGATCCTCGTAACGCTCGTCGGCTTCCTTGTGCGTGATGCGCTCACCGAGATATTCGATCACCCGCGTGCCCTTGGGGATGCGCTTCGCGGCAAAAACGCCCCGGCCATGGATGCGGGAATTGCGGACTTTGATCCATGCGCTGGTGCGCATTTCGGGTATCGCCACGATCGTCTCCTTCAGACCGCGACCGGCGCGCGGATGGCTGGGTGGTGCTGGTAATTGCGGAATTCGAAATCGTCGTACGAATAATCGAACAGGCTTGTCGGTCGTCGATGAATCACGAGTTCGGGCAGCGGCAAGTGATCGCGCGACAATTGAAGATCCACTTGTTCGAGGTGGTTGAGATAGAGATGGCAGTCGCCCCCAGTCCACACGAAATCGCCGACGCCGAGGTCGCACTGCTGCGCCACCATGTGCGTGAGCAGAGCATAGGAGGCGATGTTGAAAGGCACGCCGAGGAAGATGTCGGCGCTGCGCTGGTACAACTGGCAAGACAAGCAGCCATCCGCCACGTAGAACTGGAAAAACGCGTGACACGGCATGAGCGCCATCTGCGAGAGCTCACCGACGTTCCAGGCGCTGACGATGATGCGTCGCGAGTCGGGTTGGCTGCGCAGTTGACGCAGCACTTCGGACATCTGATCGATACTGCCGCCGTCCGGCGTCGGCCACGAGCGCCACTGCTTGCCGTAAACGGGCCCGAGATTGCCGTCGGCGTCGGCCCATTCGTCCCAGATGGTGACGCCGTTCTCGCGCAGATAGGCGGTGTTGGTGTCGCCGCGCAGAAACCACAACAATTCGTGCACCACCGATTTCAGGTGGATTTTTTTGGTGGTGACGAGCGGAAAGCCGGCGCGCAGATCGAAGCGCATCTGATGGCCAAACACCGATAGCGTGCCCGTGCCCGTGCGATCGGTCTTGCGTGTGCCGTGCTCGCGCACGTGGGCCATGAGATCGTGGTACTGCTTCATGCGGGGCTGCGATTACCGGAGGGCTCGTTGCGGCGATAAGCGATCACCAGCAGTGCGACGCCGGCAAGCAGCATCGGCAGCGTCAACACGTGGCCCATGGTGAGCCAGCCGCCCGCCAGATAGCCGATGTGTGCGTCGGGCAACCGCCAAAATTCCACGGTCAAGCGGCCGAATGCGTACATCACCAAGAACAAGCCCGAGGGCGCGAGGCGCGGGCGATCACGGCTCGTGAACCACCAGAGCACGGCCGCGAGCAGCAGGCCTTCGAGCGCCGCCTCGTAAAGTTGCGTCGGATGTCGCGCAACGCCATCGACCATCATCGTCCACGGCAACTCGGCAGGCTTACCCCAAAGTTCACCATTGATGAAATTGCCGACGCGCACCGAGAAAATTCCGAGTCCCGGCAATGCGGCGGCAAAGTCGAATACGTCGGCGATCTGCCGACCGCGGCGCAGAGCAAACACCGCGAGTGCGACCAGCACGCCGATCAGGCCGCCATGGAACGACATGCCGCCTTCGGTGATGCGCAGCGGATACCAGGGATCCTGCTGCCAATATTCGAGGCCATAAAAGAAAACGTAGCCGATGCGACCGCCGAAGATCACGCCGAGCATGGTGTAGAAAAGAAAATCGTCGACATCGAGCGGATTCCAGGTCGATCCGGGCAGTGCCGCGCGACGTCGCGCCAACCACCACGCCGCAGCAAAAGCCACGAGGTAGGTGATGCCGTACCAGCGCACCTTGAGGGGGCCGAGATCGAGCGCGACGGGATCGAAGCCGGGGTAGGCGATCATCGACCGAATTCTAACTTCTAGCCGCGCGAAACGCGGCAGAAAAACGCTTTGAGGTAACGGGTCTCGGGTATCGCCGGATGGCGCGGATGATCGGGCGACTGGCCGCCCTCGTACAGTACCTGCACGAAACGATCGACGTGTCGGGCCGCGCCCTGAATGGCGGCGAGCAGATCCTCGCTCGCAAGGTGATGCGAGCACGAGCAGGACACCAACAAGCCGCCGGGCTCGAGCACACGCAGCGCGAGCTGATTCAGCTTGCGATAAGCGGCCTGACCCTGCGGAATCTCCTTGCGCCGCTTGATGAATGCAGGCGGATCGACGATGACCGCGTCGTAACGCTCACCGGTTTCCGCAAGCGCCGCGAGCACCTCGAACGCATCACCCCGATGCAGTACCGCCGTCAGTGGGGTGTTGGCGCCGACGTTGCGCGCCGCGAGCGCGAGCGCCGAGGCAGAGGAATCGACGCAGCCGACTTCCCGGGCACCGGCGGCGGCTGCAGTGGTCGCCCAACCGCCCGCATAACTGCAGACATCGAGCACGCGTGCGCCGGCTCGAAGAAATCGTGGCAGCAAGCTGCGGTTGAAAGTCTGATCGAAAAACCAGCCCGTCTTTTGCCCGCCGGCGAGATCGACCGCGAAGTTCAGGGTCGGACCTGCGGGCAAAACTTCGCGTACCGAGACCTGTTCTGGCAGCTCACCCCAGGCAAGTTGCACGCGCTCCGGCAAGCCCTCGAGCGCGCGTGCGCCCGAGTCGTTCTTCCACAGCAGCACCGCCGGATCGAGAACCTCACGAATCGCCGCCTCGATTTCGCTCTGCAGACGCTCCATGCCCAAAGTCGCGATCTGCCCGACGACGATGTCGCCGTAGCGATCGAGCACGAGTCCGGGCAAGCCATCGGATTCGCCGAACACCCACCGGTAATGCGCGCTCTGCGAACAACTCTCGCGCAGGGCGAGCGCCTGTCGCAGGCGCCCCGCCAGCCATTTGCGTCCGAGCGGGCCGTCGGCATCGCGCGCCAGAATGCGCGCAGCGATCAACGTCGCCGGGTTGAGATAGGCCACCCCGAGCGACTGACCTCGATCGCTGAGCACACGCACCTGCGCACCGGGCTCGAAGCTCGCGAGCGGCGTCGCCGCGACATCGATTTCATTGCTGAACACCCAGAGATGCCCCGCGCGCAGACGCCTGTCTTCGCCACGACGCAGTCGCAACTCCGGCAAGCTCGAGTGATCTCTCGAGGAATGGGCAGCAGACAAGGGGACATCCCGGCGGTGAATCCGCCGCGCAGTCTAGCGGATCACGGCCTCGCCCCGCAGGGCCTTGGCACGACGCGAGCTCAACTCCTCGTTGAGACCCTTGATGGCATCGGAGCCCGTGGTCACGAACAGGAAGGGCAGCAACCCGTGCAGTACGCAGGCGAGCCCTGCGACCACCATTCGCAGGCCGAAGCTGCCTGCCTGAAGCAAATGCCCGAAGTAACTTTCGCCGACCGAGGCCGGATGTTCGCAGAACAGGCGCGTGAGCTTCATGGCTTTCAAAGATAGTCCTGTATCACGGCTACAGGGTTGCGAAGTCAGCGGCCCGCGGTGCATGATGCGCAACATTGTTTCTTACAACCGTTTATTCAAGAAATTTAATCTCATGGATAAGCTCGATCGCAAAATTCTGGACGTGCTGCAGAAAGACGCCAGCCTGACGGCAACCGAGATCGCCGAGCGCGTCGGGCTCTCCAAAGCGCCCTGCTGGCGTCGCATCCAACGTCTGCGCGAGACCGGGGTCATCCGCCGAACGGTGGCGCTGCTCGATGCGCGCGCACTCAACGTCGGCACCACCGTGTTCGTCACCATCAAGGCGCCGAGCCACAGCGCCGCGTGGTACGAGCGCTTCGCCAAAGTGGTTCGCGACTTGCCCGAAGTGACCGAGTTGCACCGCATGAGCGGCGACGTCGACTATCTGCTGCGCATCGTGGTTCCCGACATCGAGGGTTACGACGCCGTCTACAAGCGCCTGATCGGCGCACTCGAGATGCTCGACGTGAGCGCGAGCTTTTCCCTCGAGACCATCAAGTCGACGACGGCCTTGCCGCTCGCCTACGCGCCGCTCGCCTGATCGACCCCGAGTCGGGGCTACACCGACAGCGCCGCGCGCACCGCGCTCAGCAGATCACGCTCGCGCTCGGCATCGAAGATCGGCGCGCTCGACCAGTCGTAGGCCCAAGGGTGCGCCACGTCCAGCGGCGACGGCTCCTCACGATAGCGCGGGACCACGTGCGCGTGCAGGGCGGGTTCGAGATTGCCGAACATGGCGTAATTGATACGCAGCGCACCGGTCACGGCGAGCAGTGCATCGCCGAGCCGCGCCATGTCGGCGAGAAACTGTACGCGCGCCGCCGGCGGCAAATCATTGAGTGTCGCCACCACCGGGTCGGGCAGCAACAAGGCGTAGCCACGTAAAAATTGTCGCTCACCGAACACGGCCCAGCCCGACTCGAGCCGCGCGATGCAGCTCGGCTCGAGGCCCCGGCGCAACGCTTCGACGCGACGGTGAATGGCAGTGGGTTTCGCCGTGGGTCGATCGACGGTGCTCATGCGGCCGGGCTGCGGAAGATGAAGTACACGGCACCCATGATGCATAGTGCCGCCCAAAGATAATCGAGCTTGATCGGTTCGCGCATGTAGAGGATCGCGAAAGGCACGAACACGGAGAGCGTCACCACTTCCTGCAAGATCTTGAGCTGCGCCAGCGACAACTCGGTGTAGCCGATTCTGTTCGCGGGCACCTGCAACAGGTACTCGAAGAGCGCGATGCCCCAGCTCAGGAGCGCCGCAATCCACCAGGGTCTATCGTTGAGATTCTTGAGGTGCGCGTACCAAGCGAAGGTCATGAAGACATTCGACATGACGAGCAAGCCGACGGTCGTGGCGATCACGGGCATGAGGTCACTCCGGGTCGACGCCGAGCGCGCGCAAGGCGGCGACCGTCCGGTCGTGGTTCACGTGGATGATGCCGTGCCAGCCGCGCTGGCGCACGGCCTCGACGTTCTCGGCACGATCGTCGATGAACACGGTCGACTCTGGCTGCAGCGCGAAGCGACGCTCGGCCTGCTCGTAGATGCCGGCGTACGGCTTCATGACGCCGGCCTCGAACGAAGTGATGACGTCGTGCCCGAGCTCATGCAGAGCGAAACGCCGCCGCAGCTCCGCCCAATGCAAATCACCGACGTTCGACAAAAGATAGACCCGATGGCGACGACGCAGGCGCTGCGCCAAGGCAAACATCGCGGGCTGCGGATCGAACATGTCGATCCAGGCGGCGGCCACCGCCTCCGCGGTCGGCTCCCGGGGCGCGAGGCGCGCGATGTTGGCGAGGAGTCCCGCTCCATCGAGACGCCCGCTCTCGTGCTCGTGCAAATCGATGCGGCTCGTGACCTCGTCCAGTCGCTCGACGCCGGCGCCGTGCTCGCGAAGCAGCGTCAGCAAAGGCGCAGGTGCCAGATGCACCAGTACCCAACCGATGTCGAACACGACGTTGTGAGGCACGGCGTCGCGCGGGGTATTCATGCGTGACGACGCAACGCTGGCCGACCCGAAGCCGACGGCAGGAGATACACGGCAAAGGGCACCGAATCGACTTCCGTGCACAAGTCGAAGTCCCGCAGGGGCGCCCAGTCTGCTGCCGAATCAAAGAATTTGGCGGCTGCGGGCGCCGACCTCAGGCGTGCGCGCAGATCGCCGAGCTCGAAGGGTCGATCGGCGAGCGCGGCGATCAACCACTCGCGGCAAAGATCGTCCTCGGTACAACGCTCGCGGGCCTCGTGACCCATCGCGATCACCGTCACCTCGTCGGGCGCCAACGCCTTCACGGCCGCAACGGTGGCGGGGCCGTTGACGAAAGCACCCGTGAACACGTGGCTTGCGACGCGCGATGCCGCCATCAGCCCCTGAGTTCCCGCGTGGGTGGTGTGAATCACGGTTCGGCTACGAAGTTCTGCGGCGAGGATTTCGGTCGGTGAATTGCCGCAATCGAAACCGGGCAAGCGTCGCGCATGTCGCTCACCCGCCAGCAGCCAGTCGGGGTGCGCGCGCTTCAGCGCCCTCGCCTCTTCGACGTCTTCGACGGGCAGCACACAGTCCGCGCCGCGAGCGAGGGCGTGCGCCTGCAGTGAGCAGGCCCGAAACACGTCGATGACGATGGCCACGCCGCGAGCTGCGGCAGCACCGGCGATGAAATCGGCGCTGTGGATTCGCATCGGCTCGACCGTCCGCGGCAGACTTCAGCCCGCCCAATGACGGACGCGGCCGGTGTCGATGTGAACGAAATCGCTGCGGCGGTAATAGCCGACACCGCCGCGTCCCGCGGCGAGCGCGAAGTCGCGCAGCGTCGACGTCGACACCCCACGCAAACGCACATCGATGGCACGACCCTGCATGTGCAGACTGCGGGTCGCCACGCCCCGGCCGGCCGCATGCAAGGACGCGTTGGTCTGCGGCGAGCGATATCCGGAGATCACCTCGAAGCGCGGCTCTGCGCGCGCGGCCGCAGCGAGCGCGGTGAGCTGGTCGTAGAGTCCGACGTCGATGTGCGCCGCCTCACCTGATCGATGGTCGCGCAGCAGCCACTGAAGACGATCGACCGCCGAGGTGACGAGACCGTCGCTCGAGCGATAAACCACCTGCAAAGATTCTGCGGTGTGGGTGTTGAACAACTCGAGCCAACCGCCGTCGACTGCCTGTAACGGCGCGACGCGAGTTCGCGCAAGCGCCTGCGGACCGTCGGCCAGCAAGGCGACGCCCGCCGCAGCCGCGCCAAAGAAAAAGCTGCGTCGGCTCACGGCAGTCGAAAGTTTTTTTCGCTCAGGCATTGCGTGCTCCGAAACCCTCGGTGACGGCGAGTACGCTACCGCGATCGCCGGGCTCGAGATTCACCGAAACTACCGTGGCACGCGGGAAAAAATTGAATTCCGAGGCGCTCGCCCAGGTGTAGGCGCCCATCGCGCGACCCACGAGCAGATCGCCCTCATCGAGTTCGGGCAGCAGAATGTTTTCGGTGATGACGTCGATGCTGTCGCAGGTCGGTCCGGCGAGTACCGCCGGCTCGCGATGTCGTCCCTTCTTGAGCGACTCGAGTGGATAGCGCGCATGGTCGAAAAGTTGGCCGCTGAACGAGCCGTACAGACCATCATCGAGGTAATACCACCAGCGACCCTCGCGCCGCGCACGGCCCATCACCGAGGCGACGCCGATCGCACTCGGTCCCGCGATGTATCGACCGGGTTCGGCGATCACGCGGATGCGCTTCGGCAATTTGGCCAAGGCAGCGCGGATGGGTTTGCAGAAATAGCCGATTTGCGGGGCTCGCGCCGCGTAGTCGATCGGGAAACCGCCACCGATGTCGAGCGTGTCGCAAGGACCGAGGCGCTCGCGGCGCGCCGCTGTCAGCAGCCGCGTGCAGGCCTCGATCGCCTCGACGTGCTTGCCCGGATCGGGCGCCTGCGAGCCCACGTGGAAAGACAAACCGCGCACCACGATGCCAAGGTCGCGCGCACGGCGCGCGAGAGCGAGCAAAGCCTCGGGATCGCAACCGAACTTGCGCGACAAGTCGGATACGGCACCCGGGCTGCGGAACGACACTCGCAACAAGAGCTCCGCGCGATCGGCGTACGGCACGAACTTGCGTAACTCGTCGGGATTGTCGGCGACGAAAACGCACACGCCGCGTTCGAGTGCCGAGCGGATGTCGACGTCGCGCTTGATCGGATGGGTGTGGATGCAAAGTTTCGGATCGACGCCCATGCGATGCACGAGCTCGACCTCACCCGTCGTGGCGAGATCGAGAAAGCCGCCCTCAGCGAGTACCGTGCGAACCACGGCCGGATGCGGCAGCGGCTTCAAGGCATAGTGCAGATCGACGCCAGGTAGTGCCCGCTGAAGTTCGCGGTACTGTCCACGGATGCGCTCGCAATCGACGATCAGCAGCGGTGAACCGAACTCACCGACGAGGCGGCGGATCTCGCGCGGCTGAAAGGGATCGAGGTACGGCGGCTTACGGGTCGATTTCATCGGCAACGGCTCATCGAAATGTAGCGGCAGCGCGGGTCAGGCGGTCGCGCACCGCATCCCAGTCGGCCGACTCGGGCACGGATTCGACGAGGATACGCGATGCGCCCTGCTTGTCGAGCCTGCGCAGCTCCGCATACAGCGCGCGGCCGTAGCTCACCGCATCGGCCCCCGGTGCACAGGCCAAGGTCACCACGAGTTCGCCACGGGCCTCTGCCCGCTTGACGGCGGCTTCGAGTGCGCCGGCCGGCACCAACGTGAGCGGCGTCTGCGGCGCGTAATGCTGCGCCACGCTGCCGGGAACCCGCGGGGCCGTACCGACGACGGGCAGCTGCAACGGCATGCCGAGCTCGGCCTCGAGCGCGGCTCTCGAGATCGCACCGGGCCGCAGCAGCTGCGCCGTCTCGCCCACCAAAGAAACGATGGTGGACTCCAGCCCGACCTCACAATCGCCGCCCTCGAGCACGAGCAGATCGTCGGCGAATTCTTCGCGCACGTGCGCGGCACGGGTCGGCGAGACACGGCCATAGCGGTTCGCCGAAGGCGCTGCGATACCGCTGCCGAACGCCGCGAGCAGGGAACGCGCCACGGGATGTGCAGGCACGCGCACCGCGATCGTGTCCTGCCCTCCCGTCAGTTCGTCGGCGACGCCGGCGGCGCGTCGCAGCACGAGCGTGAGCGGTCCGGGCCAGAAGCGCGCAGCAAGGCGCTGTGCCGTCGGCGATACCTGCGCGGCCCAACTCGAAAGTTGGTCGGCGGAATGAAGATGCAAAATGAGGGGGTGCGTCGCAGGGCGACCCTTGAGCGCGTAAACCTTGCGCAAGGCAGCGGGGTTGCGCGCGTCGGCACCAAGCCCATAGACGGTCTCGGTCGGAAACGCCACGAGCTCGCCTGCGCGCAGGCGCGCCACCGCCGCGTCGATTTCTTTGGTAGTCCCGGGCATCAGCGCGGCTGCGTTGGTCCGTCGATGGTCATGCGTTGCCTCGCAAAGTCTGCGACCTGCGCACACGCCGGGTAATGGCGTCGGCGAGTCGATCGAAATCCGAGTCATCATTGTAAATCTGCGCACTGATGCGGCAACTCAAACCGCCAGGGCCTGCATGGATCGGCGCCTCGATCCCGTCCCCAGCCCTTCGACAGGCGCGCAGCGCTGCACAGTACCAGCGCGTGCGTGTAATCGAGAATCTTCTTGCCGCCCCATCTTTGCCAAAGATCGACGGCATGAGGGGCAGCGAGACAGTTCGAGGGGTCGCGCGTACCGGGCAGGTCGAACTCGGCGGCGAGCCCGTTGCGATAACCCGAGGACAGCACGGTAGGCCGAAGCTGAGTGACGCGCGATTTGGCAACCCATACGAAACCACAGGCGCGCGGCGCCCACCACCACTTGTGCAGATTAGCGACGTAGAAGTCGACGCCGAGCGACTCGATGTCGAGTTCGATCGCGCCAGGGGCGTGCGCGCCATCGGCGAGTACCGCAATTCCGCGGCGGCGACAGACCGCGGCAATCTCGGCCAGCGGCAACACCAACGCCGTCTGCGACGTGATGTGATCGACCATCAGCAGCCTTGTACGTGGCGACAGCACCGCATTGCAACCCGCCGTGGCGTTGTCGACGCACACGAACTGATCGGCATCGCAGCCCCGAGACCGGGCGATGCGCCGTGCCGCGACGCGCATGCGGGGTGCGGCAGGCTCACCGATCGCTGCGTGATCGGCGTTGCCCCCACGGTGCCGTGATTGAGATGGACGATTTGCGGATCGAGCAACCAGTGCACGAGCATGCGACGGCCAAAGATCAAATCCATGCGCTCATCCCTCATCCATCGCCGCTTGCATGGTCTGCACGAATTCTTTGGCCAGCGCGGCAACCGAGAGCGGTGCCGAGCCCTCGGCCTTGTTGTTGATGATGACGATGACCTGCCGACCTTGCCCGAGCGCATGGCGCGCGAGTTGCGCGACTCGGCGACGCGTCGCCAGGTCGGGATCGACGATCCGATCGAAGGGGGCGTAGGCCGCACGTGCCTCCTCGTAACCGCGGCCCGGTGCGAGCAACCAGCGAACGACGAGCGGACACTCGGTGGCGGCTTCGAGGGGCGACTGCTCGTCGAGGGGCGGTAACCGCGGGTGCGCCGCGTAACCATGCGCGACACCGTGACGCGCAAGCAGGTCGGCGAGATCGTCGCCGAGCATCGCGCGATCGCGCCATTCCACTGCGTACTTCGCCTCGCGCGGCAAGGCACCGAGAAAGCTTTCGAGGCGCAGCAGCAATTCGGAACGGTAGCGCAGCACCCGCTCACCGAGAGGCGAGAACTGAAACAGAATCACGCCGAGTCGTTCGTCAAGTCGGCGCAGCGCGGGCTCGATCACCACCCGTCGCGCGTAATCGGCATCGAGAAACACGTCGGCAACGCCCTCGAGATATTCGGGGCGGCGCGCGCTCTTCGGCAGCATCAACGCGGCGTGGGCCTTGATCAAAAATCGGAAGTCGGGACGGGTCGCCGCTGCCATGCGTTGCAGCGTCTTGTCGTCGAGGGGCGCATAGAAACTGCGGTCGACTCCGACGCTGCGCAACAGCGGGTGCGCCGCATAGGCGACGAGTCCGTCGCGTGCGAGTTTGGTCTCGTCGTAGTCGCCGTCGTAGACGATGCCCTGCCAGCCCGAGAACGACCACGTGGACGTGCCGAAGCGCAGACCGCGCGGGATCTGCGCAGCGAGCGCGCGCAACTCTTCGCCAGGGTCGACGGGAGCAACCGCCGAACGCCCCGGGACAGCGTTGCCGAAAAGATCGACTTGACCGCTCAAGCCCCGAGCGCGTCAGGCGCCGAGCGCGACGCCGAAGGCCTGTTTGTAGAGCCCCGCAAATTCCTCGCGACCAAAGCGATGGTTTTGCGTACCGTGGTGCGCGATCTTGAGCGAACCCATGAGCGAGGCGATGCGACCCGTCGTCGCCCAGTCGAGCCCGCGCTGCAGGCCGAATAGCAATCCGCCGCGATAGGCATCGCCACAGCCCGTGGGATCGGCGACCTGTGCCGGCTTCACCGGCGGAATCTCGTGCAGTGTTCCGTCTGCGTGGATGTGCGAACCCTGCGAGCCGCGGGTCACGATCAGGGCCTTGACCTTGCCGGCGATGTCCGCGAGCGACCAGCCAGTACGCTCGACCAGCAGACTCGCTTCGTAATCATTGACCGCCACCCAACTGGCCTGACCGATCATGGTGCGCAGATCGTCGGGACCGAGCAGCGTCATCGCCTGCCCCGGATCGAAGATGAAGGGAATGCCGTTGGCGGCGAACTGCGAGGCGTGCTCGCACATGCCGAGGTGGCTTTCGGGCGCGACGATACCGAGACGAATGCCGGCGGTCTTCGGCACCTTGTTGACGTGAGCGTGATTCATCGCCCCCGGATGGAAGGCCGTGATCTGATTGTTGTCGGCGTCGGTGGTGATATACGCCTGCGCGGTGTATTCGTCCTCGAGCTGACGGATGTGATCGAGCGGCAGACCGTTGTCGAGCATCCAGGCGCGGTAGGGACCGAAATCCATCCCGACCGTCGCCATCACCTTGCCGTCGCCCCCGAGCAGCTTGAGATTGTAGGCAATGTTGCCCGCGCAGCCGCCGAAATTGCGGCGCAGTCCGGGCACCAGGAAGGCCACGTTCAGCATGTGGATGCGATCCGCAAGGATATGATCTTTGAAGTGCCCCTCGAACACCATCACCGTGTCGTAGGCCACCGAACCGCAGATTAGCGCCGTCATGTTCGTCTCCCGGGAAATATTTGATCAGTGATCGAACAGCACCAGCGCCCAAATCACGGCCAGTAGTGCGAAAGAAGTGAAGACCGCCGCGGAACCGAGATCTTTGGCGAGCCCGGAGAGCGGATTGCGCTCGAGCCCGATTCGATCGACGGTCGCCTCGATGCCGCTGTTGAGCAACTCGACGATCAGGACGATGAAAATCGGCCCCACCAGCAACGCGCGCTCGAGACCGTTTTGCCCCAGCCACAAGCCGAGCGGAAACAGCACCACACACAGCGCGAGCTCTTGCCGGAACGCAGCCTCCTCGCGGAACGCACCGACATAACCCTTCCAGGTATTGCCGAAGGCGTTGACGAGGCGGATGAGTCCGGTCGGTTTCGGGCGATCGGTTGTCGTCACGCCGCGGAGTTTACAGGCTTCCAGGTCAATTCGAGCTGTTTCGCCGCGCGCACGTCATCGAGTCGCCGTACCGGCATGGTCCACGGCGCGCCCTTGAGCTTCGACGCGTCGACCTCCGCCTCAGCGAGGATGGCGACCATCGCCTCGACGAAGGCATCGAGGGTTTCTCGACTCTCGGTCTCGGTGGGCTCGATCAACAGACACTCCGGCACCAACAACGGAAAATAGGTGGTCGGCGCGTGAAATCCGTAATCGAGCAACCGTTTGGCGACGTCCATCGCGGTGACGTTCAATTCCTTGGCCTGCCTGCGCAGCGTGATGATGAACTCGTGACTCGCGCGGCGCGTCGGGTAGGCCAAATCGAAACCTGCCGCGCGCAACTTTGCCAACAGGTAGTTCGCATTCAGCGTCGCGAACTCGCCAACCTGACTCATGCCGCTACGACCGAGCATGCGCATGTAAACGTAGGCGCGCAGCAACACCCCGGCGTTGCCCATGAACGCCGATAGCCGACCGATCGACTGCGGGCGATCGGCCTCGGTGAGCCAACGATAGGTTTCGCCCTCGCGCCCGACCACGGGCACCGGCAAGAAGGGCTCGAGCCGCGCACTCACGCCTACCGCGCCCGCGCCCGGCCCACCACCGCCATGGGGCGTGGAAAAGGTCTTGTGCAGATTCATGTGGATGACGTCGAAGCCCATGTCGCCCGGACGTACCTTGCCGAGAATGGCGTTGAGATTCGCGCCGTCGTAGTACAGCAGCCCGCCGGCACCGTGAACGATGCGCGCCACTTGCTGAATTTTCCGCTCGAATACGCCGAGCGTGGACGGGTTGGTGAGCATGATGCCAGCGGTATTCGGTCCGACCACGTTCTCGAGCGCTGCGATGTCGACGTCGCCCTCCGCATCGACCGGAATCTCGCGCACGACGCAACCGCACATCGTCGCCGTGGCCGGATTGGTTCCGTGCGCTGCCTCCGGGACGATGATCTCGTTGCGTGCCAGATCACCGCGCGCGCGGTGATACGCACGAATCATGGCGACGCCCGCAAATTCGCCGTGCGCACCGGCCATGGGATTGAGCGAGACCGCTTTCATGCCCGTCACTTCTTTGAGCATCTCCTGCAACTCGAACATGCAGGACAGAAAACCCTGCCCCTGCGAATCCGGCGCCAGCGGATGACGCGCGAGGAACTCGGGCAACATCGCGAACTGGTTGCAGGCCTTGGGGTTGTATTTCATCGTGCACGAGCCGAGCGGATAGAAGTTCGTGTCGATCGAAAAATTGAGCTGCGACAAGCGCGTGAAGTGACGCACCACGTCGAGCTCGCTGACCTCGGGCAACAGGGGCTTGCTGCGTCGGAGCAAGGCCGCGGGCAGTGTCGACTGCACCTCCGCGGCCGCCGCGGCGG